>JBAXWW010000074.1:0-7710 GCA_037128215.1 bacterium
CTAAGATCGTTGTCATATATTTTTATCTGAGCTGGAGTACTATTAGTTGTTTCTGTAGCATTAAAAATAACGCCTATACCGTCATCAGTTAAAAGATTATATGTTGTACTTTCTGCTTGAGAAGATACATGTGAGCTACTACCGCAGGAAGCAAGAACCAAAGTAGTTATTAGTCCAAGTATTTTTATTTTATTCATAATTTTCCACCTCATTAGTCTAATTAGATGCAATATTAATACCATCTTAAATAAAAATAAAAAATAATAAAATCAAACACTTAACACGAGACAAAACATCAATCTCTGTTTATTTTTTATACACCCCTCGTACATTAAAACAGCATATCAACGTAGGTAGTATATCCATCTCCTTCTTTATGCACTCTTATTATGCCCTTTAAACCACCACTCAATATATCAAAATTTGTAGTAATATTATGAGATAAGTCGTCTGAATCAGGATAAAAACTAACCTCATAAATGTTGCTATTATCATCGGTACATTGTGTCAAAAAGAAGCTTCGTATACTGGCATTAGCTATTTTTTCTACACGTCCCTGTTCAATATATTGAAGTGGTCCAACTATTCTATACAATTTATTGTCAGGTCCCTTAAAATAAGCACCATATGGGCCTTCATACTGTACCTGCATCGGATTATTAGAATCATCTTGGCAAATAATTTTATTTATAGTTTCACCATAATAAGACAGATTACTTATAGTTATCTTAGTTGGTGAAGCATAAAGTGGGAGAGAACTAATTGGATTTAAAACATTGTCTTGCCAATCTGTATTTCCGTCTAAAATACTATCTATATAAGTGTCTTTTATCTCTATTTTTATAGAACCACCAATATTAGCTTCACCTATAAAAATAAGTCTACTAACAAATATTGGGGCCGCAGGCTGAGGATTCACTTGTGAGGAGCTATCATTGTTGCAAGAAATCAAACTTGCAAACAAAACCATAAACAAAAAACTCAAAAAAGTTTTCATTTTTATTATTACCTTTTGTTTTTATTTTACAAAAAGATATATTATTGGATCGTTATAATCTTTTATTTGTACGCTTATAACACCCTTAAAAGTCGTTGTTTTGACGTTAAATGAATCATTTATACTGACGCCATTACGATTGTAAGAGCCATATACGGTGACCCAATAATCATTACCATCTGTGCCTGTGCACTCATAAACTGGATTGTATGGATATATCTGTATAGTGCCTATTTCATCCTGTGTCCCTTGGACAACCCATGCACTTACAGGACAAGTTGGGTTCAAGGTAGTGTCACAAGCATAAAAAGAGCCATCCGTGCTCATACTAAAAAGAGCTTGGTGTCCATTAGGCAAAGACCCCTTAAGAAAACTGAGAACTTTATTGTTGTAATTACTCTTATCACACGAAATATCAATCTGGTGATCAGAGTAGTAGTTAAACCCGTTTATCAATATCTGAAATGACAACGTGTAGGGAAGCGTTGCAGGTGGCGTATTTGTTCCATTATTATATGGATTACCACTCAAAACCTTACCCAGATAGTCATCAAAAAACTCCATACTGACTTTAACGCCATCAGCTGTACCGGTAAAAGCCAAATTAGAACTTACAGCAACTGTAGTTGTTGTAGACGCACTAGGAGCTGTTGTTGGGTTGTCACCACATGATGGAGTCATAAGAATTAAAGATCCTATTAGAAAAAACAATCCTTTAAAAGTTTTCATGCCTTAAATCCTCCAATAGCAAAGATATCCATTGTTCCATGGGTATTTGTGCAATTTTTATACCACAAAAAGGGATAAATGACACTCAGAGACGTTAAGGACAACAAAAAGACATACGGTTATAGAAGGCACTCCAGTCCGGATATGTGTACATATTTTTTACATATAGCAGTGATACAATCACCTTCTTTTAATATCTTCCCTTTAAGCGCTATATAAGCTAGAATTTTAAATTGATGAGAAATATTTTTTTTATAACTTTATTTTTTTCATTATTTTGTTATGCAAACATAAGTTATGCACAAACTACGATTAATAATCCTCACTGGTATACAATACCAGATAATAGATACGACTTTAATAAACCAATCACAAATCAAGAAGCATCTGAAATAGTTTCTGACCCAATATACTTAGAGCTCGATAAGAGAAAAGATTATTACAGGATAAGACGCCTAGAGTTATTAACTGGCATCGCTGTAACACAATTAAAGCAAAACACTGGTGATGCTGTGCTAATCGGTAAGGGCAATCTAATGCCTACAATCTTTGTTGAAGGAAATTTATGGGTAACCAGATGGTTTGGGGTCGGAGCAAATTGGACAAACGTAGTATTAATAACATTTGGATCAAAGGAAGATACTACAACTTCAAACCCTGTTTATACAAGACCTTCATGGTTAGATTTATATACAAAATTTCGTTATATGTTCGATGATAAAGACGGCAGTTCATATGTAGCACTTAAAATTGGACGTCATGCGCATGAATTTCCAATATCGGCATATCCTGATTACATAACAAAAAAGCTAGCCTTGGGATTAGATCTAGGAGTGGAAACAAAACTAGCCTTTAACAATATGTTCGGTATAAATACGAACCTTGATTTTTTATGGTTGGCAAAATTAGAGGATAATTCAAATGTTTCAAATGGACAAAAGGGCATAGGCTATAAATTCGGGATAGATTTTTATGGGACAATCATGGATAAAAAAGGTCTAAAAACTATGGTTTCCATAGGGTATGGACAAATAAGCTATATATCTGAATTACACGGACCTGGAATAAACGGGGACTCCAGACCCGCACTGGGAGTAAATCACTTTGAGCAGACTTATAATAACATTCATCTTACTTTTACCGCTAGGATCTAGTTCTTTTGCTTCTCCATATGTACCTTCAAAAGAGGATTTTAAAAAAGCCCTTAATACTCTTCAACTTAAAGAAGAATTAAACCAACTTTTTAACAGCGATGAAGCGAAGGACATCTTCTGGGGTGTAAGTGTAATAAAGCTTAAGGATAAGCAGGAACTGTTCAGTGTTAACAAGAACAAACGATTTAGACCAGCAAGTAACATGAAATCTATTATTGCCTCTGGAGCACTAAAAGCTTTAAGTGCAGATTTCCAATTCGACACAAAATTATTTATGGACGGAAAGGTCGAGAACGGAGTATTAAAAGGAAATATTATAGTCGTGGGTAGCGGTGATCCAACATTTAAATCAGATGCTTTTTTTAAATGGTACGAAGTATTAAAAAAATATAAGATACAAAGAATAACTGGCAATATAATAGGTGTAGATAGTATTTTTGATGATCAAAAGATAGGATTGCTCTGGTCGTGGGATGACCTATCTAACTGTTACAGTGCCCAGATAAGTGGTTTGCAAATAAATAATAATTGTGTAGAGGTAAGCATCTCCTCTAAAGATAGTTTCGGAAAAGCTTCTGTAAAGAAATTCCCAGATACATCCTACGTAAAAATAATAAATAGCACTAAAACAGTAGACGGTAAGAACAATCTTAAGTTCAAAAGAGAAGAAGATTCAAACAATATAATAATAGAAGGACATATAAGTAAGAACACCACTCAAATAAGCAAGTGGGTCTCTGTTAATAACCCGACATTATATTTTACGACCCTCTTATATGAAGGTCTAAAGAATAATGGCTTTGTCGTCGATGGCAGGCCACAAGATGCAAGAGATGTCGGTTATGTGCTTAACAGAAATCGCTCTTACCAAATAGCCAATCACAAATCACCAACTCTAAAAGCGATAATAAATGATTTTCTTAAATATAGTATAAATTTATACGGCGAAAGTATTTTGAAAACTCTTGGTTTTGTATACTTTAATGAAGGAACAACATACAATGGTCGACTTGCAATTAATCTCATCTTCAAACAATTTAATCTACCAGAGGATACTTTGTTTATAGCTGATGGATCAGGTCTTTCCATGCTTAATCTTATATCTCCAGAATATATGACCTCGCTTCTATACTCGATGTCCAGAAGCTATCAGTACAGGTCTTTTTTTGATGCACTTAGCACTTCTGGTATGGATGGTACATTAAGAAGAAGGCTCAACTCTGAATATTTGATAGGATCTGTGCATGCCAAAACAGGTTATATAAGAAACGTACGTACCCTAAGCGGATATATAGACACTTTTGGCAATGAAAGACTAGCTTTTGCTGTATTCGCAAATAATTACAACAATAGACTGGATAAGGCTGAGAGCATTATAAATAAAGCCTGTTCAATTATGAGATTCTATAAAGAATAGTTCTGCATAATCTAAATCTTGTAAGCTCATTACTTAGATGATATTTAATCTGCATATGTATAAGCACATACCAAATCTAATAACAGTATCCAGACTATTGCTACTCCCAGTACTTATATACTTGCTTTGGGAAAACAATCTAGCAGATGGCTGGTATGCAGCTGGGTTGCTTGTTATCATTGGCGTATCAGACTTACTGGATGGCTTTTTAGCAAGACGCTGGGATGCAGTAAGTAATATTGGAAAGATCATAGATCCTGCTGCAGATAAACTAACAATTTTAGTATCTGTTATGATGCTCTTACATCTAAATAGGATCAACGTTGTATTAGCCATTCTAATAATATCCAGAGAACTAGTAATTGTTACACTAAGGGCAGTAGCAGCAAGTGATGGCGTAATAATACAGGCCAGCGATGAAGGAAAACGTAAAACAGCCCTACAAATGTTTGGTGTAGGTGGTTTGTTTATATATTATGATTTTTTTGGGGCAAATGCTGCATACTGTGGCAACGTCCTATTGGTAATGTCCGTAGTACTATCATGGTACTCCGGCATAAAATACATAAGGGATTACTACCTTTGTGTTAAGAAAAATTCTTTATATTAATTTGCATTCGAAATTATTATGCTTAATAAGAAGCTTCCGCTTATAAGTAATTTTAAACACCAGCGAGTTTTGCGTATGAAGAAGATGAAATATTATATTTCAGCAATAAATAGCAAAATGAGCATCAATCAAACATGCAAAGATGACTGATAAGAATAAGCTTCTATTCTATTGCTCCAGAGACTCTTCCTTTGTGTAATTAATATTATTTCTTTTTAATATTTTGGTGTTTTCTTGAACATCTCCAAGCCTTACAGACACTAGTCTGGATATGCCTGGATCTTCCATTGTCACACCATATAATACATCCAACATTTCCATCGTTCTCTTGTTGTGTGTAATGATTATAAACTGAGATCTATCTACAAGAGCCCTAACAGCTTCATTAAATCTGGTAATATTGGCGTCATCTAAAGGAGCGTCAACCTCATCCAGTATACAGAAAGGAGAAGGTTTAATTGCAAATATAGAGAAGACCAAGCTTATAGCTGTAAGAGCTTTTTCTCCACCAGAGAATAAACTTATGTTTTGAGTCTTCTTTCCAGGTGGCTGAGCAAAAATATCTATACCTGTTTCTAACAGATCATCAGGATTGGTCATTACAAGTTCTGCACTTCCACCACCAAATAATATAGGGAAGAATTTTTTGAACTTCTCATTAACCATCTCAAACGTTGCCTTAAACCTAACCTTACTAGTATCATCTATCTTTTTGATTGCTGTTCTTAGATCCGCCATTGACTTATTCAAGTCATCCCTTTGTGCAATCAAGAAAGTGGATCTTTCGTTCAATTTATCAAATTCATCTATTGCAAGCAGATTCACTGGTCCTATATCGGTAAGTTTGTTGTTAAGCTCAACAATCCTTTCCCTAGCCTGATCTTTGTGGAACCCATCTCCTGTACTCACACCATCTAAAGACATAGTTGTTATGTCTATTTCATATTTATCTATTAATCTTTGTTTTAGCACACCTGTATTAATAGAAAAATTCGCCAGCTTAGAGTTGATCGAATTAATACTCTCGTTCTTCAAATTAAGTTCATGTCGTATTTCTTTTATGTTCTTCTCAAAATTCCCAATAGATTCAGAAAGAGCATTATATTTATCTCTAACTTCCGTTATCTGTCTATTTATGTTGTCCAGATTTTCCATATCTGCATGTATCTGGTTCTTTGTGTTTTCATAGTCCCCAGTGAGCTCAGCTTCTCTGTTCTGAGAACGTTCTCCTTCTCCATACAGGTTATTTAATCTATCTCTATCTCCGTTCAAAGCTTCCTGTAAGAACTGCTTTCTTTCATCAACACTTCTAAATCTTTCGCCTATTGTTGATGCGTTAACTCTCAACTCAGTTACAGATCTTCTAAGATTTTCGAGTTCAGAACCTATAGCATCGAGTCTGGATTTATCATTTCTTAATTCTTCTTCAAGATTCCTTTTTGCTTCTCCACTCGAAGAAAGAACATTTATGGCATTTTCTATTTCTTTTGTTAGATGGTTATTCTCAAATCTAACCTGATCTAGATCAAAACTCGTTTCACCAAGACGTTGTTCCTGTCTTTTTACATTCTCTCTAGTAAGTTCAAGCTCCTTAGAAAGAGAGGCGAGTTCCATAGATATGTTGGATAAACCTGTATTACAGTTGTTTATCTTACCGTCTAGCTCATTCAATTCATTTGTAATAGTAGAACATTCCTGTTCCAAACCATTAAGTGTAACTGTAATTTGATTTTTCTGTTCTTCAAGATCCTTAATTTCTCTTTTTCTTTCTAGTAAGCTGTTGGTAACAGATTCAGCACTACCACCTTTAACTAGTCCAGATCCCTCTACAAGATCACCCTCTCTTGTAACAAGGACATAATCTGTTGACGAAGAATTATTCCAAATATCAAGAGCTGTATTTATATCATCAACAACGTAAATACCAGAAAGAAGGGTCTCTACTAAATTAGTATACTTACCTTCACAATTAACATGATCCAGTAGGTAAGTTGTTCTGTTCTTATTTGATCCAAAAAGATCTCCTGATCTGTTTCCTACATTATTATCTCTTCTTAAGTTAGAAGGAAGAAACGTTGCTTGTCCCTGATTTTCTTCTTTTAATGATCTTATAATATCTACGCTGGCCCATCCCTCATCTACTACTATAGAATCAAGGTTTCTACCTATTACAGAAGAGACTGCTTTTTCAAATTCTGGACTCGTTTCTATAACATCTGCTAAAAGCCCCCTAGTACGATCTGTCCATCGCCCTGAATTTAATATGTGTTTTACTCCGCTGGAAACTCCCTCTAATTTTTTAGAAAGATCAAAAAGCACCTCTAACCTGGAGTGAACAGAATTAAGTCTTAATCTTGCTTCATTCCTTTCATTTTCTTTTGCAGAAAAAACATTTTTTAATTCATTCTGACGATTTCTAAGTCCGCCAAGCTCACCATCAAGTTCACTTCTTCTAACCTGTTTATCGTTATAATTACCTTCCAAAAGGCCAAGTGTTTCTCTTATATTATTTAGCTCAGACTCATATTTAGCTTTATCGTTTTCGTGTCTTTCAAGTTTGATAAGGTTACTTTCCAGTCTTTCTTCAAAATTGGTTTTATTGTTTTGAGCGGTAAGTTCCTGTTGTACGTGTCCAAGAAGTATGGATTTTTTATCTTCTGTCTGAGTTTCTAATCCCTCATATTCAGCAACTTTCGAGTCTAATTGTGTCTGAGCCTGTTCAGCTTCTGCATTAGCATTTTTTAATATCTCTTCTTGAGAAGAGAACTCGTTGTTTATATTAGAAAGCTCACTTTCTTCTCTT
>JBAXWW010000075.1:0-7604 GCA_037128215.1 bacterium
CATTGTCTAAAGAGAGGATTATTCAATTTTAAACTCAGAGCAGTAAGGACTTCTGGCCAGAAGTGGATGCCTTCTAATGTCATTATAATCCCCTTATTAAGTTATAGAGGAAGTTTTTTAACAAAAAAGAAGCTACTTAGCAAGCCTCAAAAAGATATTTTACAGTTGACATATTAGATAGTTAGATAGTATAGGTATGCACTCAGCGTAAATAGAATAGGAGTCTAATATATGAAAAGAACGTATCAGCCACACAAACTTAAGAAGAAAAAAACACACGGATTTCTTACAAGAATGGAAACACCTGGTGGGCAGGAAGTTATTAAAAGAAGACGTGCTAAGGGAAGAAAACGTCTTTCTATTAAAGTAAGTGGAAAATAAAAAGAAAGAAAAGAACAATAGAGAATCTAAGCTCTCAAACAGGATTTATTCAAAGCATTTTGTTTTGGCTTATGGATACACAGAATATAGCTTTGGTATATTTTTTGGCTTGAGTGCTAAAAGCGCTAACACCGTTAGAAGAAACAGAATAAAAAGGGTCTTTAGATCGCTTGTTAGGGGTTCTTTGGGTTCTCTTGTTGGTAAACAGGATAAAGATCTTTCAATTTGTCTTATTTCCAAAAAAGGAATTAAGATAGGTTCAAATGTTGAAGAGTTACGAGGGGAACTAGAATATCTTGTTGAAACAATTATTCAGAAAATTAGATAGAGTAATTTCCTTACTACTAATTGGCTGTATTTTACTATACAGAAACCTTTATTCAAGGTTTGTAAGTCCAAGGTGTAGGTTTTATCCGTCTTGTTCTCAGTATGCCTTGGATGTGCTAAATAAGTACGGTTCCTTTATGGGAATACATAGGATAGTTTGGAGAATATTAAGGTGCCATCCTTTTAGTGATGGTGGATACGATCCTGTAAAATAAATAAAGAGGTTAACGATGGAAAAAAGAATGTTCCTGGCTGTGGCACTTAGCATGTTGATATTAATAGCATGGCCATTTATTTTTAATAAAAAAGTACCACAAAACAAAACACAAGATTCATTAACACAAACAAGTACTGAAACTGGATCAAGTAGCACAAACAATACAGCTACAAAAACTTCTACAGCCAGTAAAGACCTTAAGATAACAAACAATCAGACACAGATTAAGGAACTTGTTTCTACTATAGAGAACGATCACATTAAGATAGAGATCAGCTCAATTGGTGGAAAGATAAAACAAGTCTTCTTTAAAAAATATAAAAACGATAAAAAGGCTGATCTTAGCTTTTTTAATGATGAAATAAAGGCTCTGGGAGCTCTACAAATAGTTGGATTAGAGCATGCACCTTTTAATGTTAAATCTAAAACAGATGATACAATCTTTTTGGCCTATAATGGCAACTCAGACGGTATTATAATTAATTATTCTCTTAGTAATAATGATCCATACGTAATTAAAGCCAATATTAAAATGGCAAACAGCGATAAGCTTAAGTTTGTTATTCTTTCTACAGCAACAAAAGACCAAAATCAGTATAGTTATTCTAGTGACCCAGAGACTAGGAGCAGGTCCTTTTTTGTATATTCACAGGAAAAGATGGAAAAGATACCTGTAAAAGCCAAAGACGAAGTTAAAACTATCTCTTTTCAGAACAACGTTAATTGGGTTGGTCTTAGTGATAGATACTTTTTGTTCTCAGTTATTCCATCAAAAGACGCTAGTTTTACAGATGTTATTGCTGATAAAAAGAATGAAAATTCAATTTATTCGACGGAATTTAGCTTAGTTTCAGATAAAGGTAATTATGATTATTCTATTTATGCTGGACCAAAAGATGTTAGCTTTTTAAGAAAAGCAGAACCTACTCTTTCTGAATCCATAGACTATGGTTGGTTAGCTGTTATATCAGTTCCGATGTTAGAAGTTATGAAATTCTTTTATAAGATTATACCTAACTACGGCGTTGCGATCCTTCTTCTTACATTGCTTGTAAGACTTATAATGTATCCATTACAGCACAAGAGCATGAAGTCCATGAAGAAGATGCAGGAGCTTCAGCCTCATCTAAAAGGTATTCAGGAAAAGTATAAAGATGACAAGGCAAAACTTAACCAAGAAATGATGCAGTTTATGAAGACACATAAGGTTAACCCAATGAGCGGTTGTTTGCCTATGTTGATACAGTTACCAGTGTTTATTGCTCTATATAAAGTTTTGGCTAACGCCGTAGAATTATACAGGTCTCCTTTTATGTTTTGGATAACAGATCTTTCTATGAAGGATCCTTACTATATCTTTCCTGTGCTTATGGGGATTATGATGTTCGTACAGCAAAAAATCACCCCAAACCCTACAATGGATCCAACACAGGCAAAAATGATGTTATTCTTTATGCCGATCATATTCACTGTTTTTATGATTAGCCTTCCAAGTGGTTTAACCCTGTATATCCTTTTTAGTACAGTTCTTGGAATAGCTCAGCAGCATATGATGAACAAAAAAACGGTCAAATAAATCTGGAGGTTTTAGATATATATGGAAGATTTCAAAGAGTTTGTTGGCAGCACATTAGAAGAAGCAAAAGAAAAAGCCAGGGATTATTTTAATTCTAATCACATAGAATATGAACTACTCCCACCTAAGTTCATGACGATGATAACTGGTAAAAGAGATATTAGAATAAAAGCTAAGATAAAAGAAATCTCTGAAGAATATATAAGTATGAAACAAAAATCCAAAGAGTTATTGGACAGAATACTTAAAGAAGGTAATTTTGCTGTCTCTACAAGTGAGACAATGCAGGACGACGCTATAAGATATATCTTGTCTGGTGAAGATACTGCAATGTTTACAGAGGACAAAGGAAAATTACTGGATTCTATACAGCACATACTTGTTAAATCTGTTAACAAGAACACAGAAAAAGGCGGCATAAACATAGTCGTAGATGCAGACGATTTTAAGAAAGAACGAGAAGACTATATTAAAAGTTATGCTACAAAGATATGCACAACCGTCAGAAAGACCAACAGGCCTTATATACTTAAACCACTTAATCCAAGCGAAAGACGCCTAGTACATATTCTGGTAAAAGCAGAAGGTGATCTTACAAGCGAATCCTTGGGTGATGGTTTGTATAAAAAAGTAAAAATATCCAAATTAGCCAAACCTAATGGCAATGTACCAAATTCGGAAGAATGATTTTAACTTTTTCTGACAATATAATCGCTGAAATGACCCCGCCGGGGAGAGCTGCGATCTCTGCTTTAAGGGTCAGCGGTCCTAATGCCAAAGAAATAATTGAAGAACTATTCAGAGAAAAGATAACTAAAACAAGATTTGCTTATTATTTTAGAAGCGAGCTAGATGACGTAGTTGTTCTTTATTATAAAGCACCAAATTCCTATACAGGTGAAGAAGTGTGTGAGATTTTTTGTCATGGAAATCCAGCGATCGTTAATAGTATTATAGATACTGTTCTACTGAACAAAAAATTCAAGACAAGAATAGCAACCCCAGGAGAATTTACCAAGAGAGCATATCTTAATAACAAAATGGACCTCATACAAGCAGAGGCTGTTACTGATATAATTAATTCTTCCAGCGAGATTGCTATTAAATACAGGAACCAAACACTTAAGGGTAATTTTTCAAAAGTGCTGAACGAGATTAGGGATCAGCTTTTAGACATCAGTGTCTTTACTGAACTGGAAATAGATTTTGAGGAAGAAGCAGCAGGTGTGCTAGATAAAAAGAACGCACTCAGAAGACTTGAGGAAATTAACACTAGAATAGACGGTATTATTGAATCATTCTCGAGGATAGAGACTTTATCCAAGGACATAAATGTTCTAATCGTTGGAGAGGCCAACGTCGGTAAATCTTCATTGTTTAATAAATTAATAGAACAAGATCGTTCGATTGTTCATGAATATCCAGGTACAACCAGGGATTATATAGAAGCAGACCTTTTTATGGGAGGACTTGAAGTAACTCTTATTGATACGGCGGGTTTTAGAAAAGAGACAAACTGTGAAATAGAAAAAATGGGTATAGATAAAATAAATGACCTGATCGAATCTGCTTTATTGCTTATTGAAGTGACGGATAGGGATGATTATGAGTTCAAATATAAAAATTCACTAAAAATAAGAAACAAAATCGATAAAAAACAGCCCAAAAACCAACAAAAAGAGCTCATATATACCTCAGCCATGGATCAATCGACAATAATGGCTTTTAAGGGGCAAATAGAAGCTCGTTTAAAAGAGCTTTTCTGTGTAAAAGATAACAGAGCAGAGTGTTTTTTACTTACAAAAAGACAAAAAACGATTCTTTTAGAATTAAAGACTTTTTTAGACGGAAGTATTGATTCAATAAAAAAAGAAACGGAGATTGATATAGTTTCCTTTATGATAAGAAATGCCATAAAAACGATCAATCTTCTTATTGGTAAAGAAAGCCAATCAGATGATACACTGGACGAGTTGTTTTCAAGGTTTTGTATAGGTAAGTAATATGGAAATATATGACATTATAGTTGTTGGGGCTGGTCACGCTGGTTGTGAGGCTGCTGTTGCCGCACAAACACTTGGGGCAAAAGTTCTATTAATAACAATAAACATGGATAGACTTGCATGGATGTCTTGTAATCCGGCTATAGGTGGGCTTGCCAAAGGACACCTCGTTAAAGAACTAGCTATCTTTGGCGGCTTAATGCCTAAAGTAATAGATTCTACGGGAATCCAATTTAGAAAACTAAATAGTAAAAAAGGCCGAGCGGTCCAGTCAACAAGGGTTCAAGCGGATAAAGTCCTTTATTCAATTGAGATGAAAAAGGAAATGTCCAAATATAACAACATTCATTTTTTTCAGGCAGAAGTTTCTAGTTTAATAATAAAATCTAATGAAATCAAAGGAGTTAATACTTGTGAGGGTGTTAGTTTTTTTGCAAATATGGTCATAATTTGCCCAGGAACTTTTCTTAAAGGCAGATTACACTATGGCTCAGCTACTGTAGCTGGTGGAAGATCTGGAGAAAAAGCGAGTGAAGAGCTTAGTGAGTTTCTTGCTAAAGAGACAGAACATAATATCTTTAGATTCAAAACAGGCACCCCTGCAAGACTGGATGCTAGGTCAATAGATTTTAGTACATTACTAAAGCAAGGACACGATGAACAGGTTAAGGGCTTTTCTGTAGAACACGTAGATAATCAAATAAAGAAAGAGAGTTGTTATCTGACAAGAACCAATGAACAAACACATAAAGTAATATCTGAGAACATAGGGTTGTCACCAGTATACAGTGGTAAAATTGAGTCAAAAGGACCAAGATATTGTCCTTCATTAGAAGACAAGGTTGTTCGCTTTCCTGATAAACTCTCCCATCAAGTATTTTTAGAGCCAGAAGGCGTTGATAGTGTTGAATATTATGCCAATGGAGTCTCTACTGGACTACCCATAGATATCCAAGAGCTCTTTTATAAGACTATTAAAGGTTTAGAAAATGTTAGAATAATCAGGCCAGCTTATGCTGTTGAATATGACTGTGTTAATCCCCAGGATCTTGATCTAAGTCTAGAGTCTAAAAAAATTAAAGGACTTTTTTTTGCAGGTCAAGTAAACGGAACATCTGGTTATGAAGAAGCGGGTGTTCAAGGTTTTGTTGCAGGAATAAATGCTGCAAGAAAGATCGCGGGACTTCCCAAGATAATATTTCCGAGACAAGATTCTTATATAGGTGTTCTGATTGATGACATAGTAACTAAAGGGGTGGATGAGCCTTATAGGATGTTTACTTCAAGATCAGAAAATAGATTATACCTTAGAGAAGATAATGCAGACTATAGATTATATGGATTTGCTAATGAAAACAAATTGATTGATGAGTCTAAATATAACAAAATAAAAGATAAATGGGAAAGCATCCATATGGTAATTGAGCTCTTGGCAAAGACTAAAATAAAGCCAAGCCCAGAAAGAAATACACTATTAAGAAATCTTGGAAGCACCGAACTCTCTAATCCTATATCAGCAAAAGACCTTTTAAAAAGGCCAGAGCTTAACTTTAAAACCCTAATGGCTTTTATCAGTATTGATATACCAAAAGAGTATGGAGATGAAATAGAGATAGAGGTAAAGTATGAAGGTTATATAAAGATGGTACAGAATAAAGAAAGAAATACGGATGATCTGGAATCAATAAAACTATCATTAGAGACCTCATATGATGATTTAAAAAACCTATCTGTGGAAGTTAGGGAAAAGCTTAATAAAGTAAAACCACAAACGCTTGGGCAGGCATCCAGAATATCTGGCGTTACGCCAGCAGCTATAGATACCTTACTAATATATAAGAAGAGAGGTTTAATATAATGTTCCACGTGGAACAATTTTTAGATAAGTTTTTACCAGAGATGGATAAAAAGGTCTTTATTGAAAGGGCTTCTTTTATCGAACAAGAATATATGAAGTGGAATAGCGCTATAAATATAAGCTCAATAAGAGACAAGGAAGGATTTTGGGTTAAACACGTTTTGGACAGTTTATGTCTTGTTTCATATATCAAAGAAAATTATCAAGGATACGATGTCATGGATATAGGTAGTGGGGGTGGTTTCCCTGGTCTAATTTTGGGTGTCTGTCTTGAAAACAAAATTACTATGGTTGAACCAATAAGAAAGAAAACAGACTTTATAGATCATTGCATTAGAAGGCTTAGTCTAAAAAATACAAATACCATTAGTTCTAAGTATGAAAAAATAGATATACCAGGAACTAAGCTTTTGGTCGTCAGTAGGGCCTTGGGTGCCTATGAAAAACTTTATGAGCACTTTGTTAAAGCAAATGAAGAAACTTGCTTTGTTTTAATGACTACAGATCAACAAAAACATTCTTTTAAAACAAAGGCGATCTCTAAACACTATGATTTTATTAATAATATTACAAATAACCAGTTTAAAAATAACATACTTGCAGAAATAATAAGATAATGTTCCACGTGGAACATTAAACCTTGCTTTAAAATTCAAATTACATTAGACTTTATTCCTAGAAAAGAGAAGGGGGTGTTTATGGGTAGGGTTATAGCAGTTGCTAATCAAAAAGGCGGAGTAGGAAAGACGACTACAGCGATAAATCTTGCAGCGTCTTTAGCTACAGCAGAAAGAAGGACCCTTCTTATTGATTTTGATCCTCAGGCTAATGCGACATCAGGTCTTGGTTTTGAGGCTGACCAAGATGACTCGATGAATATCTACCATGTGATTATGGGTGAAGCTAAATTACGAGATATTATAAAAAGTACTGAGCTCAAATACTTAGACTTGGCTCCTGCTGGAAGGGATTTGGTTGGTGCAGAGCCTGAACTTGTAAACGAAATGGCAAGAGAAGTCAGATTAAAAGACGCAGTATCGACGGTAATAGATTATTATGATTATATTATAATTGATTGTGCCCCATCGCTGGGTATCTTGACCATAAATGCTCTTACTGCTGCAAATACATATTTAATTCCATTACAATGTGAATATTTTGCTCTAGAAGGAATCAGTAAATTTATAAAAACAGTTGATCTTATAAGAAAAAGACTAAATCCAAGTCTCGTCGAAGAAGGCA
>JBAXWW010000076.1:0-7579 GCA_037128215.1 bacterium
TGGCAAAAAAGGAAGGAGTAATTAAACTTTTCAAATCTTATATTAAAGAGATTCCTCACGGTGATCAAAGAAGGGATTTTATATACGTAAAAGATATAATTAAGGTTGTAGATTTCTTTGTAAAGAACAAGAACATCTCTGGTATTTTTAATCTTGGAACTGGAAAAGCAAGAAGCTTTAATGATCTTGCAGCATCAATATTAAGGGCTATGGATAAAAAAGTTATTATAGAGTTCTTTGATATGCCAGAAGAGATAAGAGATAAATATCAGTATCTTACAGAATCTAATAATAAAAAATTATTAGACGCTGGCTATAAGGATGGATTTACCGGACTAGAAGAGTCCGTCACTGATTATGTTCAGAATTATTTGTTAAAAACTACTCAGTATTATTAAAACAAAGTCAAAAAATATCAAACGAGATAGCTTTGTTATCTGTTTTTATTGTATAGGATAGAGAAGCTTTAGTTGTTTTATTAGTATAAGTTGAATCATTGTTGTTAGCTCTTATAGAGTCTTTTGTCTTTTTATTTAATCCATCATCTTGAGCGTATGTGTAGCTAGAGGCACATAGTGATAGAAGTAGAATTATTATTATTTGTTTTACCTTAAACAATAAAACTATTTTCTTCATCATGTTTTGGCCCCCTAATCACTTATTTTTGCAATAATCAGACCAATTCGTAATTATTTGATATAATTACGTAAATGTAAATTTATACATAAAACTTAACACAAAAGTGATCACTTTTGTCTGATTATGTAGGCTATTTAACGTTGTTTTTAGCTATAAAGATTAGATAGCATTGTAAATGATTTAGGGCTTTTCTCTAAAATATTACTATTAAAGTTTTCTAAACGGCAAAGCTTTGTGTTGTTACTATCGGAGCATTCTATCTCTGGTATAAATCCAGTGCTTTGATACAGGGATATACTAAGATTATAAACTTCATCTAGGATATTGTTCTTGTCTGTTAGGCTGTTTATCTTGCTTATACATTCTACTACCTGATTAAAGTATGAGCTTGAGCCTAAGTTGTTTCTTTCCAGTTGGTTAAGGAGCATAGAACTCATTTCCTGTACATAGCTTACAGCTACGTATTTTTCCATCATTGTAGGAATACTAGCAAATCTTTCTTTTACACTTTTTATGCAGGATAGATTGTAATTCTGTTGATTATTTAGTGTTGTTATCTGTATCTCTGCCTCAAAGATCTGAAAATATTCTATACCGCCTTTAAATCTTTTAGAAAGCCTTTGTCCTCCAAATGCACAGACTCGGATTAATCCAAAGTGATCTGTTAATAGGCATAGATTAACGTGGCCGTCACCAAATTTTTTCTTAGTAAGTAGTATTGCATCAGTGGAGAAAGTATTAGCGGTCATATCTAGCGTATTATATCTATTGCCATAAGATTAGTCGATAGCAAAAGGTACATAATAGCACAGATCAAGAGCGAAATTGTCGCTAAAAAAGGTAATGAGATGCCGGCCGGTAGCCTTTTAATTTTGGTCATTATAACTGGGAACATAAAGCCTAGTATCGCAGATACAGGGAAGACTAAAGCTATACATAATGACGTTACACAGGCTAGTTTTAACTGATGATAAAAAGAAAAACTAAAAAAACCGGAGGCAGAACCATAAAATATTCCGAGAAAAAGATTTGCCTTGATTTCGTTATATAGGAATTTGAACTTTACTCCCCCATCTATTTTACCTAAGAAGATATTTCTAGTCGTAGAAGTAGAAGTCTGGATACTGTTTATAATAGACAGTATTGCCACTACTGGG
This sequence comes from bacterium, assembly GCA_037128215.1. Lineage (GTDB taxonomy): Bacteria > Bdellovibrionota > JAFGOL01 > JAFGOL01 > JAFGOL01 > JAPLFT01. The sequence continues at coordinate 1,797 of JBAXWW010000076.1, forward strand.
ATCATAAATAAAGATGATGTTATGTGATTTACGTCAACAATTGTCTTATTGAGAACAAAAGAAATCGCTAGTGCTCCAATAAAGCAGAACATTAACCACCAGAACCTGATCTTTAAGTTGTTCCATATTGAGGCATTAATTGGGTCCTCTATATAAGGGACTCCAACATTTTTTAGCATATTTTCAGAACTATTATTTTTCATTATTTTTATAATATTATTAATCGTAACAACACCGACAAGCATTCTGTCCTTACTTATTATAGGAACTTCTATTAAGTGATATCTATTTGCTTTTCTTAGAACTTCTTCAATAGGTTCATGTGCTTTAACATAAATATTATGAACCCATGTTATTTCAGATAATTTAGAGTTTTCTTTTGCAGACAGAAGATCACAGAGATTCATATATCCTTGTAGACGGCCAGATTTGTCTGTAACGTAGATATAGGAACTTGTTGAAGTAGCCTGACTAGCTCTTAGTTCTTTTATAGCAGAGTCAACATCCAGGTTCTGGTGGAATGATTTAAATGTAGGTGTCATTATAGAACCTGAACTTTTTTGCTCATATCTTAATAGTCCATTTATTTTTGTCGCGTCTTCTTTTTCTGTTAGTCTGAGTATGGCTTCAATATCTGTTGTTTTAAGTCCACTTAATATACTTGCAGCAACGTCTGTTGGGATATGATGAAAAATCTTACTTATTCGTTTATGATCTATGTTGTTCAAGATCTTAATTACTAATTTTTTGTCAGATACTTCAGATAGTATCAAGGCGCAGCTCTTATCATCTATTACTTCTTCAAACAGTGTTTTTCTTTCTTTTAGTTTTATGCTTGGGACAACAAGGGCAAGGTCAGCTGGGTGTATTCTTGATATTAGCTCACAAAGGCTTTTGGTTTGACCTTTCTGTAGCAGCTTTAATATAGTCCTTTTTAGTATGGACACCTTCATGGGGGCTAAGCTAACACACCTTGACGCATTGTTTAAGTAAAAAATATGCTCCCTTTGACTTGAATAGCTTTATGGCGTAATAGTTTTTAAATAAGAGGAGATAAATATGCGAATCGGTATTAGCGCTATAGAGTATTATTTACCTGAAAGAATAATTGATAATGACTTTTTTGAACATGCCAAGAATGACTTTTTGGAAGAAAAAGTTGGTATAAAAGAAAGACATATTGCCGCAGACAATGAAGCGACAAGCGATCTTGCCGCAAAAGCAGTAAATAAGTTATTATCAAAACATAATATAGATAGAAACGAGATCGATTTTATAGTTTTGTGTACGCTAACTCCAGACTATTTATTGCCACAGACCTCTGCTCAGGTTCAGTCTATGTGCGAACTGCCTAACTCAATCTATTCAGTTGATCTAAGAATGGGCTGCACTGGCTTTGTACATTCTTTATCTATTGCACAGAGTCTTATAGCTGGAATGGGCTTTAAAAAAGGTATAGTGGTTACTGCTGATAAATTTTCAATTTATCTTAGCTACAGAGACTATACTGTTGATACACTTTTTAGTGATTCAGCGTGTGCTGTCCTTGTTGAACAAGATCCTAAACTTTTTGAAATAGTAGCTCATGATTTTGGTACTGATGGTAAAGGTGTTGAACACATAATAATACCTGCAGGCGGATCAAGACTAAAAATAAGCGAAGAAACATCAAAGTTTGAGCAAATAAAACCAGGAATAGAGAGATCCAAGAACTATTTATATATGAATGGAAGACAGGTAATGAAGTTTGCGAATGCCACAGTCCCTATGTCTGCTGGCAAGGTAATGAAGAAAGCTAATATTGCCATGGATGATATAGATTGGGTTGTTATGCATCAGGCGAATAAGTTGATGTTAGAAGAGATCGGTTCCCGTTGTGGTATACCAGCCGAAAAAAATTATATTAATCTTTGGAACAAGGGTAATTCCATTGCGTCCTCTATACCAATAGCTTTACATGAGCTTATTGAAAAACATGAAAGATGCAATAATGGTCGCTATTGGGTTATAGCTGGCTTTGGCTTAGGTTTTGCGTGGGGAACAACTGTGCTTAAGTACGTCGGTAAATAATACTATACAGTTACCATCTGACTTTATTAAAAAACTTGGCAATTTGCTGAGCAGGCAGTTGTTCTATGAATCCTTCTTCTGTAACATCTCCATTTCTACAATATAAAATATTGAGTTTGTTGCCAATTATGTCAAATTCAAGTCCGAATATTTTTATAGGATCTATTCTATAAAGAAAGCCATGTTCATTTAATTTGTCAGGCTTTGCCTTACAAAAACATTTAAAAACATCTTTATAATCTTCAGTATTCATTTCAATATTTTCAGGGGTGAATATTGTAGGAAAGAAAGTCCTTACTTTGTTATTTGAGCTTTTTAAGCACTCCGATAGATCTTCTTCATTGATGGAGAGCATTGTTCTCGAGTCATCTGCCAGCAAGGTCTCATAAAACGTTTTATCTTTTATAATATTGTTATTATGTTTTACAAGGGTTGCAGGATTCATTATGTACCAGTTTTCTTGGTTGTATTTAATTTTTCTAATAAGAAAATAATCATCCAAACCCATAAAACCGCTATACCAAGTTCTGTGTTTTATGTAATTGATTGGTTCTTCAGCATTTAGAAAAGAAGTTGTTACAAAGAACACAAAAATTAATCTGATCATTTTGTTATCACCCTATTCTAGGTTCTTAGATAACATAAACGCCAAGCCCTTGTCCAGGAAGCTCTTTACAAGGGTTTATCTTTTTGATCTTTTCTATAAACGGTGATCATTACTCCGTCTAAATAGTAGTCATCCAAGTTTCCACAGAAAAAGTTACGGGTTGCTGCTTTATTTGCCTGTATATTATATTTTCTGAATACATCTTCTTTGCATGTATAACTTGCACCTGCCCTACCAGCAGGAGTGTAAAGCCTGTGATGGTCAACGTCTATAATATCGTTTATATGGGCATCGTGTGATGAAGAAAAATTACCCAAAATAGTTATATTATCTTTAATTTCTGGATCACTTTTTAGTCTTTTACCAAGAGAAAGAGGCTCTCTGTAACTTAAAGCCTGTTGTGTTACACCAAAAATCATGGATATTTCAGCATCTTTAGCAAAAGCTTTAAATTCTTTTTTAGATACATGGCTAAGTCCAACCATTACTATGACCTTTTTGTTCTCTTTAATCTTTCTTTTGATGTTCTCATACATAGTTTTGTCTCTTGTCTCTTTGCAGGAAGCTTTATCACCTTTTTCGCAAGCATTTACATTAGACTGTCTGTTTTCCATCGGGAAAATGACCAGTCCCTTGTTATATAAAACAGAGATCCAGTCATAACCAGCGAGACATTCAAATATCGATTCAACTGTCCCCTTAGGATCAGGCAATGTTTTGTTGTTGAAAGCAGTAAAAAAATCTTCAAGTGTTGCTTTATCTTTTTTTACACCTAAATACTCTTTTGTATCACGATAATTACCATCGGTTTCTCTAATAGTAGATGGTAATATACAATCTGTATCAGCCTCTATTGCTAAGGTATAATTCTTTTGTTTGAGTAGCTCAACGTTGTTTACTATTAAGTTTGCCCTATAATCTCCAACATGTGCTTCAGCCAATATAACTATTCTGTTCTTTTCATCATTTATAGTGTCTCTAAATGTCTTTTCAGGATCCTTTGAATTGTTGTAGATAATATCGTAATATTTATATTCTGACTCTACTATTCTGCCATCTCTTTCTATAGCGGTAGTTTCAAACTCGCAAGGATGCTCTTTCTGGTTAGATTCGTCTTTATAACCTGGTTGGAACAGGCATAAACTTAGACTTGTATCATTCGCTTTTCCATTTGTGTTTTTTAATAAAAGCCCTGTATTAGTAGCACCAATAATTGATATTGTTTCTTTTGGTACTAAACAAGGGTTAATCTTTTTAAGCCTTTCACCCTGATAACATTTAAAAGGAATGGAGAGGTAGCTATCCATTTTTATATTACTGGAGATTATATATTCACTGGGAGGACTATTTGGGTTTTGTACGTTAGTCTTAAAATAAGTTTTATCTGCTTTATTCGTATAAGGATCAGCGTTCTGTGTATAGGTAGGGTGTACATAACTTAATAAAACTAAAATTAAAAATGCTCTCATCTTATTCCTCCAGGGTATAAAAATAGCCTAATTTTTAACTTCTTCTTTTTTATAAGAGATGTAGAATACAGCACCAAACAAAGATATCAGAATGAAGAGAACCTGCCAGATTGTTATAGCGTCTGCTCCTATTGTTGTTTTTATTCCCATTGCCCACTCAAATAATTTTAAAAAAGCTGCTTGCCCTACACCTATTCCAGCAGGTGTGATTGGTATTGCCATGGTGATAAGCCCAAGTGGTACTATGAAGAAATAAGCAAAAATCCCTAGTTGATCAAAACCTAAAGCTAGGGTTATTAGATAGAAGATGGTTATGTTAAGAGCGTGGTTCACAAAAGACAGTAATAGAGAGTAGGTCAAGTATTTGTGCTTATCTCTATAGGCGTAGAAGCAATCATAAACCTTATTTATAAACCCAGAGAGCGGTAACTTGTTTATAAGCTTACTAAAAAAAACATTACTGCGTACTTTTTTGGAAAGTCCAAAAAAGGTCATTATAATTATAGCAAATAGCGATGTAAATATAACTATGCCTAAAGACGTCAGCTCTGTGTTATGTAAAACTGTTTTTAGATTTATCAACAGCCCTACAGCGCATATTATTATTAAAGCAGCAAGCCCTATTATCCTATCCAAAAGGACCGTTAATACAGAGGAAACAGTCCTTCCTTTTACCTTTTTTGCTATATAAACGCTCTTTATTATATCTCCCCCCACGGCACCTGGGAGTACAGAGGTAAAAAACATCCCGATGAATCCGAGGGATATAATTTCCTTATTGCTGAGAATTATGTCCTGCCCTTTTAAAAGCAACTTCCATCTGTAGAACGTTACGAAAATAGCAACAGGCATGATTAAAAAAGAGAGTATTATTAGATCAAGATGATCCTTTGTTCCGTAGATAGCTCTAACATTTAATCGTCTGGAATGTATCATGTACCATATAATCGATACAGCGGCAGATAATTTAAGTAAATAGATAAAAAATTTTTTAAGAACCAATGTGTATTACCTTAAAGTTTATTATATACTCTTTGCTACAATATGCTAATTATTAGCGCATGCAAACATTTTCATATCTATCTACTATATATTTAATATGGGGCAGCACTTACCTTGCTATGCGTATTGGTGTAATGAACGGCAGCGGTTTTTCCCCTTTCTCTTTTGGAGCAGCTAGATTAATTATTGCGGGGCCTGTTATCCTTTTGATCTGCTACCTTATGAAGAAAAGAATAAGAATAACAATGCCTGAATTTAAGAAGCTGGCCTTGTCTGGTCTACTGCTTTGGTTAAGCGGTCATGGTTTGATACTTTGGGGTGAACAGTATATAGAATCAGGGTATACAGCATTGATATTAGCGGCATCACCAGTCTTTGTGCTTATAATGGAAACCATACTTGATAGAAAAAGACCGAGCCTGTATCTGCTCTTGTTTATTTTGATAGGTTTCTGCGGAACAACGATATTGGTTCTGCCAAGACTTAAGGACGGCTTTAATATAAATTCTTTTGCGGTGTTAGTGATAGTTATTGGTATGATCAGCTGGGCGATGGGAGCCTTATACCAACAAAGAAATAAGTTGTCGATCATCGTGAACTTCGAGTTTTTGCTCAGGAATTTCGCGACCCTTTCG
>JBAXWW010000077.1:0-7553 GCA_037128215.1 bacterium
CAAAAAGAAAACCAAGCATAGATGAGATAAAAGCAATGAAACTTGCCTGGTCTGTTTGTGCAATAACAAAATCTAACGCGATCATAGTATCTAAAGAGGATGCTATATTAGGTATAGGTGGAGGATGTGTAAGTAGGATAGATGCTACAAATATGGCTATAGAAAAAGTGAAAAAATTTGCTGATAAGGATAATTTGGGAACTAAAAGAAATACGCTTGTTCTTGCGTCTGATGGTTTTCTTCCTTTTGCTGACAGTGTTAGTTCAGCAGTGGAATTAGGAATAACTACGATAATAGAGCCTGGTGGTTCAATAAGGGATGATGAGGTTATAGCTGCATGTGACCAGGCTGGAGTTTCTTTAATTTTTACAGGTAAAAGGCACTTTAGACACTGACAAATTAGGACAAAAATGAACTTTTTGTTACAACTTTACTTTATTCTTTGTTTATTATTTTCATTAAAGAAAAGGATAAAATGTCGTATAATAATGACTTATGATTATTGGTACGGATTATGCTAATGTCTTATAATATGAGTTACGTTTTTAGCCTTAAGAAGCTGGGCTTAATCGTAGTCTTGCTCCTAATAGTATTAAATTATGCTTGTAACCCGTTAGGTGTGGAAACTAATATGGGTGGAGGGCAGATTGGTAATATTGCCAATGAACAGTCACCTATTATAATCAGAGTTCTTCCTCAATATGGAGATGTAGCTGGTGGTACAGAGCTCTCTGTAACTGGTGCGTATTTTGCAAACGGTGACAAGCTATATGTTGGTGATAAAGAATGCCTTAATACACAGTTCATATCCTCATCAGAAATTAAATGTACGAGTCCTTCAGCAACAGCAGGTCTGTATGGTTTAAAAGTTGAGAATTCAAATAGTAACAATTACACTCTTACTAATGCTTATGAATATATTGTAACATCGCTTAAAATAACAGGTCCCAACAACGGTAATAATTTTTCTACTTCTAAACAGGATCAAACCATACATGGAACCTGTAGTAAGAATATAAAAACATTATACTCCAATTTGGGAACTTTTTTTGACGAAGACTGTAGTGATGGTACTTGGTCCTTAGATGTTTATTCTCTCTCATTAGGAAATAATGTCTTTGAGATATCTGGTGAATCTGATGATGGTAAAGTTTCATCAGACGACACAATAACTATTAATTACAGTGATATAATTGCATCAATAAATATTTCTGAACCCAATAGTGGCAATAACTTCTCAACAAACATACAGTCTCAAACATTATCTGGTACATGTAGTATTCAAATTACAAATCTAAATACCACTCTTGGTACTTTTTTAGACAATGATTGTAGTGATGGAACATGGTCCCTAAAACCTTTCTCTCTATTAAGTGGTTCTAATGAATTTGTAATATCTGGTTTAGATACTTTGGGAACTGAGGTAACTGATTCTATATCTATTACATACGATACCACACCACCATTGCTTGCAATTACAGGCCCTAACTCTGGTACTAACTTTGTAACGGATGGACTTGTTCAAACGATCTCTGGTACCTGTGGCACTGATGTTGTTATTATGACAACATCCTTAGGAAATTTTGCCGATAATAATTGTGTTGATGGAACTTGGAGCTTAAATCCATACGTATTAAGTTCGGGTGCAAATACTTTTACAATAACAGCACAAGACACTGCCGGTAATATCTCCACAGCTTCTATTACGATCACTTATGATAACAACACTTATTCTATAAGCATAACATCACCTAATAATGGTACAAATTTCTCTACTAATGTTCGTTCACAGACTTTGTCTGGTTCCTGTACTAGTGGATTGACCAACTTGACTACGACACTTGGTTCTGTTTTTGATTCAGATTGTAGCAATGGTACGTGGAATTTAAATGCTTATCAACTATCTGCTGGTACTAATACTTTTACAATCTCAGCTTTGGATCCAGTTGGTAACACTGTATCAAATACTCTAGTCATAAATTACGATACTACAGCACCATCTGTAAATATAACAGCTCCTAATAATGGTAATAACTTTACAACTGCATCTATGATACAAACCATATCAGGGACCTGTGGTCACGATGTAGTAGGTATAAGCACGTCGCTTGGAAATTTTTCGGATAATAACTGTAGTGATGGTATATGGAGCTTAAATCCCTATATCCTTTCTACTGGGTTAAATACTTTTACTATAACGGCATATGATGCAGCAGGAAATTCTTCTACAGCCTCTTTGACTATAACTTATGATAATAACACTTATACTATTCATGTTACATCTCCTAACGATGGTACGAATTTTTACACAAAAGTACAAAATCAGACTATTTCTGGTAATTGTAGTATAGGCATTACTGACCTTACCAGTAATTTAGGAACTTTTTCAGATAGTGATTGTAGTGATGGAACATGGAGCTTACAGGCTACCTTATCTACTGGGTCTAATAATTTCCAGATATCTGGCAAGGATCCTCTTAGTAGGACCATTAGTAGTTTTATTTCCATTAATTACGATACTGTACCTCCAACGGTTAACATACTTAGTCCTAATGCCGGTATAAATTTTACTACTGATACAATTGTACAGACTATTTCTGGGACATGTAGCTCTGATGTGTTTTCTATAACAACTTCACTTGGAAATTTTGCAGATAATAATTGTAGTGATGGTACTTGGACTCTTAATCCATTTGTATTAAGTCCAGGGGATAATGTTTTTACTATAACAGCTCAGGATAGTGCTGGTAATGCTGCTAGCTCTAGTATTACAATAAATTATGATAATTCAACTTATTCTCTACAAGTAACAGCTCCTAATAATGGTACTCCATATATTACAAACACAGCTTCACAAATTATCTCTGGTACTTGTAGTGTTGGTCTTAATAATTTAACAACAAGCCTTGGTTCCTTTACAGATAGTGATTGTAGTGATGGGACATGGAGTCTTGCTTCATATTCACTCTCAACTGGTACTAATGAATTTGTAATATCTGGAAGAGATCCAGTTAATAATATTGTTAGTGATTCTATGACTATTACCTATGACCACCTTGCTCCAGTTATTAATATAAGTTCTCCTAACGCTGGGATAGACCTAGTGACAGACACAATGATCCAAACTGTGTCAGGTAACTGCGGTACCGACGTAGTTAATCTTACCAGCTCTTTAGGTAATTTTGCTGATTTAAACTGCGCAGATGGGACGTGGAGCCTAAATCCTTATATATTAAGTGCAGGGAATAATATTTTTACTATTACAGCTTACGATGCCGCTGGTAATACATCTATAGCTTCAATATTAATAAACTATCATAACATACCATCAACGATACATATTACTGCACCTAACAATGGAAGTTCTTTTACAATAAACAATCAATCACAAACTATCTCTGGCACGTGTAGTACAGATATTACAGCTTTATCCACTAATGTTGGAACGTTCACTGATGATGATTGTAGCGACGGGACATGGAGCCTAAATTCAATCTCTCTATCAACCGGGGCCAATGTAATAAACATATCTGGAACTGACCCTGTTGGTAATAACATAAGTACTTCTATGACTATTACTTATGATGGTCTAGCTCCTACGCTGTCTATTGCAGCTCCAAATGCTGGTATTAATTTTACTACAGATAGTCTCGTTCAAACTATTTCAGGCCTTTGTGATACTGATATCGTGAGCTTAACTACATCACGTGGTACTTTTGCAGATAATAATTGTATCGACGGTACTTGGAGTTTAAACCCATATGTTCTTAATACTGGTACTAATACATTTATAATAACAGCCTATGATTCTGCTGGCAACTCAGCTATATCTACTATGACGATCACGTACGATAGTTCTACTTATACAATAGCAGTTACTTCGCCTAATAGTGGACAAAGTTTTTCCACAAATGTCCAAGCACAAACACTGTCTGGTACTTGTAGTATTGGTGTTACGAATTTAAGTACCAACTTGGGCACTTTCAGTGATAGTAATTGTAGCGATGGAACTTGGTCTATGGCTTCTTATTCTCTTGCTAGCGGAGTTAATAACTTTACTATATCTGGTAAAAATCCTTCAGGTAAAACTGTAAGTACTTCAGTATCAATAAATTATGATACTACTGCACCTACAATTGCTATTACGGCTCCAAATTCAGGGAATAATCTTATCACTAATCAGCAACTACAGACCATTTCTGGTACTTGTAGTACAGATGTAACAAGTCTAACTAGTAGTGAAGGATCTTTCTTGGATTCTAGTTGTAGTGACGGTACATGGTCTTTAAATCCTTATATACTAAGTCCTGGTTCTAACATCTTTACTATTACTGCTCATGATTCAGCTGGTAACACTGCTTCTAGCAGTATTACTGTGACTTATGATACCAATGTGTATTCTTTATTTATAAATGCTCCTCATTCTGGCAGTAATTTTTCAACAAATATTCAGTCACAAACTTTGTCAGGTACATGTAGTGTAGGTGTAACAACTCTTACAACAAATCTAGGAACATTTACTGATAGTAATTGTAGTGATGGGACATGGGCATTAAATTTATTTGCTTTATCTAGTGGTGTTAATAATTTCACTATTTCTGGAAAAGACCCATTAGGTAACACCGTAAGTAGTTCTATATCAATAAATTATGATACTCTTGCTCCAGCTCTAAGCATCACAAGCCCTAACTCTGGTACTAATTTTACGACCACTACAATCGTTCAAACTGTGTCTGGTTCTTGTGGAACTGATGTTACAACTATAACTACATCACTTGGTACTTTTGCAGATAATAATTGTAGTGATGGAACTTGGAGTTTAAATGCAATGGTGCTTAATGTTGGTACAAATACATTTACAATTACAGCTTCTGATGCTGCAGGTAATACATCTATAAATTCGATAGTGATAACTTATGACGATAATCTTCCTGAACCTTCATCTCCAATAGTTAGTTCAACGAGTCCTACAACAAATAAAAAACCTTCATGGTCATGGTACAGCGGTGGTGGAGGTATGGGTACTTACAAATATAAGCTGGATAGTCTAGATTTTAGTTCAGGTGCGACAGAAACTAGTTCAACGTCTTACACGCCAGTGGTAGATCTGTCTATTGGGACACATACCCTGTATATTAAAGAAAAAAACAGCAATAATATCTGGTCACAAGTTAGTTCTTTCTCCGTAGTTATACAATCTTGTAATCCCGTGGTTGTTTGGGGAAGAAATAACTATGGTCAGTTGGGTACAAATACTACATCCTTCCAAACAACTCCTACGGATCTTCCTGGTCTTACGAACATAACAAAAGTTGTTCCTAGCGGAATGGGTTCTACAATGGTTTTGAAAAGTGATAAAACTCTTTGGGGCTGGGGAACAAATGATTATGGCGAATTGGGAGATGGAACTACGACAACAAAATCTTCTCCAACAAGAGTTTTGTTGTTAGATAACGTAGATGATTTTGAAATAGGTAGTGCACATTCAATAGCTTTAAAACATGATGGTACAGTTTGGGTTTGGGGTTACGGTGGTGTAGGGCAAATTGGTAATGGTACAAATGTAACATCATTTATGCCTATAGAACTTTATGGAGTAGCTCCTTTTACGTCCGGTATAATAACAAAAATTGCTGTAGGTGTAGGTAACAGTTTTACCTCGGGAACTTCTACAGCAGTCGTAAGAAATGACGGAACGGTATGGACTTGGGGTGGTGGTACAAGCGGACAACTTGGTAATAATGCAAATTCAAATAATAACAATCCGGTACAAGTTCTTGGCGTAGGTGGCTCTGGTTTCTTAACAGATGTTAAAGATGTAAAAGTTGGTTCTTCTAACATGGTGGCCTTGAAAAATGATGGTACAGTTTGGGCATGGGGTTATAACAACTTTGGTCAAGTTGGTAACAATAGTACTACAAACACATCCACCCCAGTTCAGGTCGTAACAGCATCAGGGGCTCTAACTGGTATTACTGTAATATCTGCAGGTCTATCTCATAATTTAGCAATAAGAGGAAGTGATGGCTCTGTTTGGGCTTGGGGCTATAACAACGCTGGGCAACTTGGTGATGCAACAACAGTTAATAAGTTAGTTGCTACACAGGTAAAAGGACCAGATACTGGAGGTTTTTTACTTAACGTTTCAAAAGTATCTGCAGGTTATACTCACTCTTTAGCTATAAAAACTGATGGAACAGTTTGGGGATGGGGGTCTAATGCATTATATCAAGTCGGTGATGGTACTCTTACTAATAGAACTCAGCCAGTTCAAATAACCAGTCTTTCAAATAATATTGCGGTAGATATTAGGGCTGCTGCAGAACACTCTGTTGTACTAACAACAAGTAATACTATAAAGGTTTGGGGTGCTAATTTTTACGGTCAAATGAATATGGGAGTTATTAACCAAATAGCACCAACATCTTTATCTAGTGTTGGTGGTTATGATAACACCCCAGCATCTAGTATTTCTGGTGGAACATCTAATTCACTGATGGTGAGGTCAAGTGATTCAAGTGTATGGGCTTGGGGACAAAATAATTACGGTCAAACAGGAGACAACGCTACAGGTAACCCTTACACGAGAACTAGTCCTATACAAACAAAAGACCTTGGCGGCTCAGGAGTTCTTACTGGGGTATCTAGCGTCTCTTCTGGCAACGCACATTCCCTTGCAATAAAAAATGGGCAAGTTTATGCATGGGGCTATAATGTTTATGGACGTCTTGGAGATAATACAACGAGTACTAGATATTATCCCGTAAAGGTTGTGGATCTGACTCCTGGTCAGACATATTTAAGTAATATAACAGCTGTTGAAGCTGCTAACCAACATTCTATAGCTCTTAAAAATGATGGTACGGTTTGGGCTTGGGGATCTAATGGTAATGGTCAAGTTGGTATAAATACTGCTACTTCAAGTTACAACTACACAAATGAAGTTTTATTATTGGGTAGCGCAAGTCCGCTTAGTAATATTACTGCAATATCTAGTTGCAATGGCTCAAATCATTCTCTTGCACTTAAAAATGATTATACCGTTTGGGCTTGGGGTTATAATAGCAGTGGTCAACTTGGTGATGGAACAACAAACTTAAGATATCAACCTATTCAAGTTCTTGGTCTTACAGATGTAATAGCCATATCTGCAGGTAATTATCATTCATTAGCATTAAAAAGTGACGGAACAGTCTGGGCATGGGGGCAAAACAACTATGGTCAGATAGGGGATAACACCCTTGGCTACAACAGAGCTTTCCCAACACAGGTCTATGGTTTAACACATGTAACAAAAATAAATGCTGGAGACTCACATAATATCGCAGTGATAAATTGTAGTTACTAGTACCTTTTGACGAATACCACATACTGTTAGTTCTGTGACGATGTTTGATAATGTTTTTAGATACTCTTATATCTACTGACCAATAACATTAATATTCCGACAAGATATTATGTATGAAGTCATCAATTAGAATATTAATACTAGGTATATTTTTTCTAACATTGTTAGTGCCTGCTAATGTCTTTGCTGACGTAGAATGCTACAA
>JBAXWW010000078.1:0-7334 GCA_037128215.1 bacterium
TCCAATACTGGGTATACAGGCAGAACGGTAATAAGTGAATTAATGGTCATATCTGATGCTATAAGAGCCTTGATACTTTCTGGAACAGATGCTGGTACGATAAAAAGGCAGGCCATACAAGAAGGTATGACTACTGTAAGACAAAATACTATTACAAAGGTGCTTCAGGGTATTACCAGCATAGAAGAACTATATCGAGCTACTCAAACAGAATAAGGAATTTTATTTATGGCTTTTTATAAATATATAGGTGTTAGTACAAATGGTAAGACCGTTAATGGTATCATAGATGCTGACTCACAAAAAACAGCAAAAATAAAGTTAAAACAAAAAGGAATCTATGCTACTAGCGTCGTAGAAAAAAGCGCAGCAGAAGCTCAGCAGAAAAAAGAGAACCTGAGCGTAACGATAGGTAAAAAAATAAAAGATTCAGACATAACTATGATGACTAGACAGTTTTCAACTCTGGTCAACGCGAGTGTTCCTATAGTTGATACGTTAGCAGCTCTTTCTGAGCAGGTAGAGAATGAAAGACTTAAAGTAATACTTTCTGAACTTAAACAAAAAGTTAATGAAGGTGTCTCTATAGCTGATGGACTAGTCCCTTATACGAATATCTTTAGTTCACTTTACGTTAATATGATAAGAGCAGGAGAAGCCTCTGGTACTCTGGGTCTGGTATTGGAGCGCCTTGCTGAATATACAGAAAGACAAGCATCACTTAAGAATAAAATAATGTCCAGCATGGCTTACCCCATACTGATGATAACAGTTTCCATAATAATAATAGGAGTTTTATTTGTCGTAGTAATACCAAAAATAACTCTTATATTTGAAGACATGGGAACAGCTCTTCCAATATATACAGTTATACTGATTGCGGTATCCACATTTACAAAAAAATATATACTCTATATTCTTGGGACCATCATAATGAGCGTAGTGCTTATTAGAAGGTATGTTAAAACCCCGATTGGAAAACAAAAATGGGATGAAATGCAATTAAAACTTCCATTGTTTGGAAGAATAATGAAATTATCTGCAATCAGTCAGTTTACCAGGACGCTTTCTACTCTACATGGAGCAGGAGTTCCTCTTTTGCAGGCTATAGAGATAGTTTCTAATGTTGTAGATAATACTGTTATAAAAAATGATTTAAAAGAAGCTAAAATAGCTGTTTCAGAAGGTAAAGGATTAGCCGCAACACTTTCTACATCTAAACATTTTCCTCCTATAGTTATCCATATGATATCCGTTGGAGAAAAAACAGGCGAGTTAGAGGTTATGTTAAAACACATAAGTGAAGCTTATGAAATAGAAGTAGAAACAAGAATACAAACTCTTGTCTCTTTACTTGAGCCAGCCATGATAATAATGATGGGTGGAACAGTGGCGTTTATAGTTCTAGCTATATTGATGCCAATAATGCAGATGACAAGTATGGCGTCTTAAAAAGGAGGGGTTATGTTTAAGAGATTGAAGAATGTTAGAGGTATGTCACTTGTAGAGATAATGATCGTTATAGTTATTATGGGAACTGTTGCAGCTCTTGTAGGTCGTAACGTTATTTCTCAATTTGAAAAATCCAAGGTTAAAACTACTCAGCTTCAGATGGATTCAATAAAAACTGCGTTGCAGGATTATTATCTTGATAATGGATCCTATCCAACAACAGAACAGGGTCTTATTGCCCTTGTGCAAAAACCTGCAGGGTCTCCTGAACCAGCAAACTATAGTCCTGACGGATATTTAAAAGGTAAAGTAGTACCAAAAGATGCATGGCTTAAAGATTTTATTTATGAATCTGATGGAGCTAATTATTCTTTGATCTCTCTTGGTAAAGATGCCAAAGAGGGTGGAGAAGGCTACGGAGCAGATATCATTTTTAAGAGTAATGAATAAAAAAAAAGCTTTTACGTTGATAGAGATTCTGATCGTTCTGGCTATCGTCGGTATGATAATAGGTATAGGTATCCCTCAGGTTCAAAGGGTCTTTAGGACGAACCTTAAGTCTTCTGCTGCCAAATTATCTGGCCTGATAAGATTTGCCTATGACAGTTCCGTCGTAAAAGGCATTACACATAGGATAGTTTTTGATTTTGACAAGAGGTCTTATAAGTTGGAAGTATCACCTAAAGGTGATCTCATCTCTCTTGATAATGAAAAAGCAAAAAAAGATGCAGAGCTTAAAAAAAGTTTGGATCAGGATAAAGAATCAGAAAAACCTCCAACATTTTATCCATATGAAGGAGAAGCTGGAAAAGAGATGGTCCTGCCTTCTGGAATAATTTTTGATAGCATAGAGAATATAAGTATAAAAAGAAAAATTACCAGTGAGATTGCATACCTTTATTTTTTTCCTCAGGGTATGACAGAGAATGTTATTATAAGGCTTAAGAGTGAGAAGGGAGAGGCTGGTTACTATTCCATAAAAGTAAACCCTGCCAATGCAAGAGCTAAAATAGAGGGTAGGTATATTGAAGAAAAATAGAGCATTTACCCTTATAGAGGTAATGATAGCTTTAATGATACTTGCTGTAACGCTAGTTGCGTTATCAAGTGGTCAGATTGTTGCATTAAACTCAACCAGAAAATCACGTTTAACAACAATGGCTACTATAGCAGCTAAAAACATGATGTCAGATATAGAGTTAATGACTGAATTGAAGGGGTTTACTTATGTAAAGGATCTGGGGGAAAAAGCAGAAGGATCTCTTGAAGGAGAAAATTATACAGGCTGGAAGTGGATGAGGGAAGTTAAGGAAGTTAATTTTCCTATTACAGCTATAATGAATATGTTTACTGCAAAAGAAAAATCGGAAGCAGAAGCTTCGGGAGAAGCTAATCCGATAGGAGGTGGGGCAGAAGCAGAAATACTTAACATGATATCAAGCAATGTAGAAAAGTTGATGAAGGATTCAGTGAGGGAAATAACGGTAACGGTCTCTTGGCCTGTAAAGGCTGGAAAAGCATTCTCTAACGTAAAATTAGTTTATTATGTGGTGGACTTTGAAACAGTACAAAAATTTGTTCCAGTTATGTAAAACAAAAAGAGCTTCTGGAATGACTCTTATAGAGGTCATAATAGCGCTAGCTATATTTGCTATTATATCTGTTTTTACAGTTACAAGTACCAATATAGGTATGAGTATAAAGAAAAAAATATCTGGAGAAAATGATTACTATCACAGCTTAAGGACCGTTTTGAGATATTTGGATAGAGATATTAGTCTTGCTTTTCATGCTTATGCAGATACTCCTCTAGGATATAAGAACAGAACTACCGCGGCAAAAACAAATCCTCTTTTAAGTGTTTATACGCCGAGCTCATTTTTTAAAGGAACAAGGGATAAGCTGTTTTTTACTTCAACATCACACAGAAGAATGTACAGTGATACCAACGAGACAGAAACATGTAAAATAAGTTACTATATAGAACAAGATGGAGAGGACTCAAGTATAGAAAATCTAGTAAAAAGAGAATCTACTTTTATTGATGATAAAATAGAGGAAAGTGGCGCTAAATACATAATAGCGTCTGGCGTAGAATCAATTTCATTCAGGTATTTTAGTCCTAAAGGTGTTTCAGATGATGGAACTTGGTCAGAGGTATGGGATTCTACTACTGGTGATACAATAAATACTTTTCCTATGGCTGTCGAGGTAACTATAGTCATGAGTGATCCTGCGGGCAATAAGGAAAAAAAAATAAAAATTACGGAAAAAATAAAATTATTTAATCCTAATAATATAGAAAGTACTACTACGACCACCAAAACGACAACTACTACTGCAGCCACGGGGGCTTGATCGTGAATTTGAGGCGCAATAAAAAAGGAATGGCTCTTCTTCTGGTTCTTACAAGTGTCGTCATCATAACTGTTATGATAGTGGAGTTGAACTATAATTCTAGGATAGCTAGTACAGTCTCTGCAAATTATAAAGATGAAGTTATAGCGGAATATCTTGCCAAGTCATCAGTTAACATTGCATTATTAAGGCTGGCTATAGTGAGAAAGATCAAAACTTTTAAATCAGGTGATTTTACAGTACCTTCGGAAGTTACATCTATGATAATTTCTATGCCGTTCATGTTTCCTCCTCCAACTGAACTGCTTGCCATTACCGGTATTGGTGGTGAAATGGATCTGGGACTTTCCACAATGCTGAATAAGATAAAGACTGAGAACAATATCTCCAAGGTAGGAAAATTTGATAACTCAATAATGGGAATGGACTCAAGGATCAATATAAACATGGTTCCTTTAACTGAAGAATCCGTTACTACGTTCAAAGAACAGATGAAAAACCTTTATGCCTCTACCGTCCTTAGTGATGAGTCGTTTGGTCATAGGTACTCTATGGAAGAGTTTGAGATATTGCTTAACAATATAGTAGACTGGATAGATGCTGATAGTGAGTCAAGGAACGGCGGTGATGAAGCTAGATATTATGATAAAAAAGACCCTATATATAAGCCTCGTAATGCTCCTATACCCACTATATCAGAACTACATATGATAGAGGGAATGAATGATGAGCTTTTTGATATTATTACACCTATGATGACAGTTTTTTCATCTGGAAGCATTAATGTGAACAAAATAAGTGCTGAAATGTGGAAGACGGTGGATAGTAGGCTAACTGACGAAGAGATTAGAGCAATAAGAGAAAAAATAGACATAGAAGGTCTATTTTTCAATGAAAAGGAACTTAGGACTTGGATAGGCAAAAACACCAAGATTCCGGCAACAGAATTTAATCCTCTAAAGATATCCCTTGCATTTGACGATGAAAATTTTAAAATAGAAGCTACGGGGTATAGTGGGAGAGTTTCCAAGAAAATAACATGTTATGTCTCCAACTATTATTCTGAACTGTTGACAACTGGTAAGGTTACAAAGCAACAGGGAACTCAACAGTCTGTAACAGAGTCGGTCAAACCTAATGTTGTTCACTGGGAGATGATGTAGTTGAAGGTTTTAGTACTCGATATAGGCTCTTATTCTATTAAGGCTCTGTACTTTGAAAAAGGTTTTAGAGGCTATAACCTTAATCATTTTTCCCATACAATAATTGATAAGACTTCTGGTTCTGGCAATCTTAATCAGATGACAGAAACTATAAAGTTATTAAAGAGGGTCAATAATTATAATCCAGAGCAAACGATAGTTATCTACCCCGCTGATAAAACTACCAGTAGAACGATAATCTTACCTTTTAGAGATAAAAAGAGGGTAGAGATGGCTCTTCCTCTTGAATTAGAAGAGCAAATGCCATTTCCTGTAGAAGATCTTATTTATGACTGGCAGACAGTAGAAAATCTTCCTAGAGGAAGTAAAATCATGGTTACAGCGACCATGAAAAACGATCTTGATTCTTTTGTTGAAGCACTTAAGGCAGCAGACTCTGATCCTGATATAATAACACCAAGCAGTGATGCTCTATTCAGCCTTCTTAATTATCTTAAATTAGGAAAAGATAACGTTCCTGTAGAAAAAGATGGCAGGACATCTTTAGAAACAAAATATCATCCAGTTGTAGTTGTTGATATAGGTCACACAAAAAGTAACGTCGTAATATCTAAAAGAGGAATACCTGAGTACACAAGACTGGTTAACTATGGAGGAGATCACATAACAAAACAGATCTCTCAAAGTTATGGTGTTTCTTATGATGAAGCAGAAAGATCCAAGATAGAAGTTGGTTACATAATATTGGATGGAGATACCAGCGAATATACACCGGAACAGGTTACCTTCTCTAACGTGCTTAAGGATGCTTACGATATTATAATCAGGGATATAAATCAGGCGATAGCAAGTTACAGGGCAGAGAAAAAAGAAATTATAAGTACTTGTTACATTGCTGGTTCAGGGTGGCAAACAAGGAATTTTAAAGAGTATATGGCTCAGGAACTAAAACTTAATATAGAACCACTTAATTATCACAAAAGTCTTGGTATAAAATTTCCTTTTTCTGACACTAATGACGAGCTTGTGTTTATAAATGTCATTGGTTTTTTGGTAAGGTATATAGGAAAAAGTTCCCTTAAAGGTCTAAATTTAAGGAAAAGTCCAAAATCTTTTTTGGCAGAAAGTTCAGACTCATCTGACATAATGACACTTTTTAAACCAACAATAAAAAATGTGGTTATCTCAACTATTGTTGCTATAGTTCTTATATTTTCCTATAATATGGTTCTTAATAGA
This sequence comes from bacterium, assembly GCA_037128215.1. Classification (GTDB taxonomy): domain Bacteria; phylum Bdellovibrionota; class JAFGOL01; order JAFGOL01; family JAFGOL01; genus JAPLFT01. Next base: position 6,213 of record JBAXWW010000078.1, read on the forward strand.
TCGTTATCAAAACAAGCAGAGGCTCTGGGAGAAAAGATCAAAACTGCTTTTCCAGATAAAGATATTAAGGCCAGAGAAGTCCTTCTTGAGGACCACGCAAAACTTTCCAGTGAGATACAGAACAGGTTAAAATCCACTCGTGCTCTTGTAGAGGGAGAAGTTCCTAAAAAAGATTCAGCACTAAATGCTCTAATGAGTTTATCTGATGCCATACCTAAAGATCTTATTACTGACATATTGGAATTGAGCATAGATCCTAAATCTGTAAAAATAATTAAGGCGATAGTACCTAAGGCAGATAGCATTCAGGAAATAAATCGTGTGTGTGAAAAATCAGGTAATTTTATAAACATAAAGACTGGTACGATTAAAATAGCTCCAGATGGTACAAGTAAAGAGTTCGATATGAGCATGGTCTATAGGGTGAATTAAGATGTTTGATGATCTAAAATTCAAAATTCAGGAAAGATGGACCGACTTTATTGGCAATCCATTTTTTGAAAGTTTGAGAATAAGATATGAGTCTCTTCCATCAAGGGAACAGCATCTTTTAAAAATTGCTACAATAGGCTTTATTATTTTTTTGATTCTTTATATGTTTTACTCTGTTCTTTATGGGATCTCTCAAAAAGAGAACACTATAAAAGATTCAGTTGTAATCATGGAAAAGCTTGATGAGCTTAATGACTATGTAGCATCAAATGATTTTATCTTAAAAAAGAAAAGAAAGGGCGGTATCTCAAAATATGTTTCTCTTTATGATCTTGTAGATAAACAAGAAATTGTTGCAAAAATAAAACCTGAGTCTAGGATTGATATAAAAGAACAGCCTCGTAAGGAAATAAAGGGTGCTAAGTTTACAGAAAGTATTGCAACTGTAAAATATAGCAAAATAACTATAAAACAACTTAAGGATCTTATGTTGGGTATTGAGACAGATGAATCTTCTGCAAAGATTCCAACACTTAAGATAACAAGAAGAATTGATGACACAAGATACCTTGATGCTGAATTTGATATAATCTCAAGGGCAGCTAAATGATAAAGATAAAAGAATTTTTCAATAATATTTATCGTCTTAAATTCTATATTATTCTTTTTGTTTTGGCTTTTTTATTCTTT
>JBAXWW010000079.1:0-7275 GCA_037128215.1 bacterium
AATATGTATTAATGGGATATCCATCTCAGCACAGACAGCCGCTAAATTAGCTGGACCTGTTTTATTGATAAGTTCTGCTTTAGTTGCTTCAGATTCTGCCTTATCTACAGCAGTATAGGCCGCACAGTTAACAATAAAATTTATTTTGTTATTATTAACATAAGCTCTGATGGAATTTAAAGATGTTATATCCAGCTCATCTACATCAGTATAAAAGAAGCCATTAGATGCTATTTTTTTTATTTCCTGTCCAAGTTGTCCATTAGAGCCTGTAACTAAGACGTTCATGACTAAATACTATCCCTTGCATCTTTTAAATAAGGATTTTTCAAGTCTTTTACAGAAATTATTAAATCCTCGTGTGGTATTTTCCAGTCTATATTAAGGTCTGGATCATCAAATCTTATTCCGCCCTCAGATTCTTTATTATAAAAAGCATCACATTTATAAGAGACTATTGCTTCATCACTTAAAACGACCAAGCCATGAGCATACCCCTTGGGTACTAAAACCTGCCTAAAATCCTCATCTCTTAGTTCTATTGCTACCCATTTTTTGTATTTTGGGGAATTTATTCTTATATCAACAACAACATCTAATATTTTACCCTTTAAAACCCTTACAAGTTTTGTCTGGGCATGTGGTCCTAATTGGTAATGAAGTCCCCTTAAGACACCGTAGCTGGATTTAGACTGGTTATCCTGCACAAAGTTATAATTTAGTCCCTGCTCTGAAAAAAGTTTTTGGTTATAACTTTCAAAAAAATAACCTCTTTCATCCTTAAAGACTTTGGGTTCAAAAATCAGAACACCATCAAGCTCCGTTTTTATAAAACTCATTATTTTGATTTCCCTTCTGCTATTTTAAAAAGATATTTTCCATAATTATTACTTTTCATGGTTTCTGCTGTAACAAGAAGCTGTGATTTATTTATAAATTTTTTGTTATAAGCTATTTCTTCAAGACAGGCTATTTTAAGCCCCTGTCTTTTTTCTATTGTAGCTATAAAGTTACTAGCATCAAGAAGGCTGTCGTGTGTGCCAGTATCCAACCAAGCCATACCTCTACCCATATTTATAACCTTCAGTTCTCCACGTTTTAGATATTCCTTGTTAACATCGGTGATCTCAAATTCACCCCTGGCAGATGGTTTCAGATTTTTAGATATTTCTACTACTTTGTTGTCATAAAAATATAGACCTGTTACAGCATAATTTGATTTAGGATGTTTTGGTTTCTCTTCTATACTTAATGCTTTATTCTTTTTATCAAACTCCACAACACCATAACGTTCTGGATCATCCACATAGTAAGCAAACACTACTGCACCTTTTTTTAAGTTTACAGCATCATCCAGCATTCCACTCAAGCCATAACTATAAAAGATGTTATCACCCAGTACTAGGGCAACATTGTCTTTACCTATAAATTTATCTCCAATAACAAACGCCTGAGCTATACCATTTGGGTTTTTCTGAACAGCATATTCAAATTTGACGCCAAGCTGCTTACCATTACCCAATAAATCTTCATATAATTTAATATCTCTTGATGTAGATATTATCAAAATTTCTTTTATCCCAGCCAGCATAAGCACAGACAGCGGATAATAGATCATCGGCTTATCATATATTGGTAATATCTGTTTAGAAACAGCAGCAGTAACAGGATAAAGCCTAGTTCCGCTACCGCCGGCAAGTACTATACCTTTCATGATTAACTCCTAAAACCTACTGTTATCATTGACGAACTTATACCTAGTTTTAGAACATGTGAACACTATTTACAAGTAAAAATAGTCTTTACGCCGTACTTCAAGCCCAGATGTGCTGTTAAAGAAACAACAAAAACGATACTGTAGACCATCCTTAGATTATCCAAATTCATATCAAACAACATATTAGACAACATGGTGGCTGAAGCACCAGCAAGACCAATTATAAAAACTTTATCATAAGTATCACCAGTACTCGTTATTGCCTTAAGTGTTTTCCAAAAATAGATTGTGTATGCAACCAATAACAAAATAAATGCACAAAAACCGATGACTCCTGATCCTGATAATATATCTAAAAACATGTTATGTGCTTTTTTGACCATATGCCTGTAGTGACTATTATAATAATCGTTACTTATACCAATTTTATTAAAATATTGACTCTGTATATGTTCCTGACCTGCCATCTCAAAACCAGCACCTGTAATCGGATTATCCTTAAAAAGAGCGATATGTGAGCGCCAAATTGTATATCTGTTAATGTCTCCAAACTTGTCGATGTTTGAGACTGTGAACCTTGCTTTTGCCCTAACAAAAGGACTAAGACTAAAAGCAGCAATACCACCTAAGATAAGTACAAGTGTCATATAGATAAAAACTTTTTTATTTTTACTCACTAACATTTGAACGATAAAAGCAAAAGGGATGGATAAAAAAACAGCTCTGCTTCCTCCAACCATTAAACTGAATAACGTTGCTATAATAGTTATCCATAACCAAATTTTGTGCGCAGTTTTAAATTCCTTATAAAGCAGTAAAAAAGCAGCAAGTATAAAAAAGTATAGTTCATATATATTTGCATATTCCATATACGTAACAAAAAAGCCTGCAATACCTTTAGAAAAAGACCAATCCCAATTAAAAGTATGTACTCCTCTTACAGGGTCGTAACCAGACGCGGCCATAAATGTAATAATTAAAACCAGTGGTAACAAAAACCACGAAAACCATTTTACAGCACTCTTATAACTAACAAATCTTTCCAATATAATTAAGTTAAAGATAAATAATAACGCTGGTCTTGTTCTACCTATGTAATGCCACATATGTTTTTCTGAATTTGAAACATACGGTGAAAAAACAACAGAGATAATAAGAGTTACAGCAAAAACAAGTATGTATTTTGTAAGAGGATGAAAAGGAATCGGATTTTTTTTATAACGGATGTATTCATACACGCCAATAACAGCTACTAAAGCAAAAGTTCCCCAGCCAAAAAGCTCCATTCCGGCCATTGAACAAAGAAGACTAAATAGATACAAAAAATAGAGTACTGCTATTATTGGTTTCATGATTATTTTATTTTCTCCTCTAAACATGTGTATAGTGCAAACCTCTCAGGATTTAAATTCCCTGCCATACAATTCTTTGGTGGAATAGCACAAGCAGAATATTTTTTATCCATTATTAGGTACTGACCGCCATCTTTTGGAGTAAAGCTAGCCTTGTAGTACCTTTGCATAAAAGCAAGCACTTCCCATGACTCCTGTAAACTTTTTGGACAAGTACTTAAAGAAACCTGCTCACCAGTAAAAAAAACATTCTGAGAGATCATATCGTCATAAAATGCATGTAGTCGTTTAAATTTTGTACCACTACAAAACAGTACCAAGAACAGACTAATAACTATTAAAGACCAAGAGATTATCAGTGTTATCTTTCTTAGTAACTTTATTTCAAATAATTTATTTATGCTAAGTGCTGTATTTCTAAAATAATAAGCAATAGCTAAACTGTAAAACGGCCAGCTTGCAAACAAATACCATATTCGCTGTTTTGGAGAAATAAAAGTCGGAAAACTTGCAGATATAGCTACTAGAAGCATCGCTATAAAAAAACTATTATCCTGTTTGGCTGGTTTTAAGTATTTTTTAGTCCACTTTAAAATAGAATATAAGAACATGGCAATAAACAATGGAACAATAAGTTCACCTAGGAACCTGTATACAAGATACATATACCTAATATTTTCTCTTTGTCCGTTTAAGCTTTTTACTATTTGATTATTAAAATAATAGAACAAATACGCAGCAGACTCCTGTCTTTTAAAAACATAAAAGATTACGCCAAGCAATAATATAGATCCTGTTATGGCTAAATATGGTTTTAGTAGCGTCTGTTTAAAATCCTTACTAAAAGTCTTTTTATAAGCAAAAAACAATATAAAAGGAACCGCTAAAGGAAACATCCCAGTTAAACCTTTAGACAAAAAAGCACACGCTATACAAAGCCCAGCTATAAAGTTAAACAGAAAAACTTTTCTTCCAGATATAAAAGAATAGAGCATTAACCAAATAGAACAGCTAGTAAACACAGCCATCGTATTTTCTAGAATATTATTGTTAAACGTCCAGGAAATAGTCGGTATGGTAGCAAACAAGAATATAACAAACCATGATGATTTAGAGACAAGCTGTTTGTTTTCATTTTTTTGCTCAGAAAGAAGATAGGTTCTATATGTAAAAAAGATTGTCAACAAAGCACATAAAGTGCCCCAAAAGAATTCAACAAGCCTATGGTCTCCAAAAAGCCTAAAGGCAAATGATTGTAACCAGAAAACCAAAGGAGGATGTTCATAAAAAGGATTTAAAAAGAATTGTGTATAGTAAGGATACCAAAAACTTCCTACGCCATTAGCCATATTCCTGGAGATACTGGCATATATAAGGCCATCAAAGAACATGTCCATATATATAACTCTATAAATACAAACAAATAAAAATAATGATAAAGAAAATAATAAAAGAGAAGATAGATTACTGTTCTTAGTTTTCATAAAAACCTCTAGAATTTTCTATCTACTATATAGTCTGCTATCGCTATTAGAGGCTCAGCTTTCTTTCCATAAGATGAAACAAAATCCTTGGCCCTTACGATCTCTTCTTTTGCTCTTTTCTTGGCACCTTCTATTCCCAGCATACTTACAAAAGTTATTTTATGATTTTCTGTATCTATATTCGGTGTTTTACCTAATTCTTCCCTACTTGCTGTAACACCAAGAACATCATCTACGATCTGAAAAGCCACACCGATTGATTTTCCATATCCTTCAAAGTTTTTTACATCATCGTTCTTACCAAGAAGTATTGCAGGTGTTGCCACACTTGCCTTTATTAGAGCACCAGTTTTACAATTTGAAGTTTTGTATAGATACGTTTCATCTATACCTACTTTTGTAATTCCATCATTTTGTATATCAAGGACCTGACCCCCGACCATACCATTCATGCCTGAGGCATCAGCTACATATTTGATTATTTCTAAAACTTTCTCCGCAGGATAATACTTGGACAATTTGTACATCTCACTAAAAGCCTGAGTAAGAAGTGCATCTCCTGCAAGTATAGCTATAGCATCTCCATAAACTTTATGATTTGTAGGCTTTCCTCGTCTTAAATCATCATTATCCATAGCAGGAAGATCATCATGTATAAGACTGTAAGTGTGTATCATCTCTAACGCACAGGCGAGAGGCATTATCTTGTTATAATTGTCTAAATTGGCTTCTTTATTTTTATCATCATCTGGTTTTAAAATATCACAGGCTGTTAAAACAAGTACAGGTCGTATCCGTTTGCCACCAGCTGTTAAGCTATAATTCATAGAATCATTTAGAGCATTCGATACAGAGTCACGTAAAACTTCATTAAGCGCTTTATTAACTACACTAGATTTGTTCTTTAGATATTCACCAAGCTTAAACATTTGGCCTCCAATGGCCTCCCAAAATAGCACCAGTCCAATACTCGCACATAATAGCCAAAAAACAGCTTAAGTAAAACACAAAAAAGCCCTTATCCAAGGGGAACACCTTCTGCCTCTAGTAACCCTGTCTAGACCATTAAGAGGTAATTTAGGTGTATGCATACGTAAACACAGCCAGTATTGATAACCTGTCTGCCAAGCACATAAAGGTAGAGGTGGCTTCTTACAATGGACTACCTGGAATAAAAATAACAGGTCTTCCAGACAACATCGTCAAAGAGAGCTTTTACAGAATATCTACAGCGTTCAAGGCCTGTAAAATAGAAATGCCACTTAAAAGATTTGTAATAAACTTCATACCAGCTGATGTCCCCAAAAAAGGCTCTGGGTTTGACCTACCAATAGCGGCTGTACTGCTAAAATCAATAGGCGTTATCCCAAAAGATTCTATGGATAATGACCTGCTGTATGGAGAATTATCACTTACTGGAGAGATCCGTCCAGTTAACGGAGTGCTTCCGATAGTCAACTTTGCTCAGAATAAGTTCAACAAAATCTTACTTCCACATCTTAATTCCAATGAGTTCTGCTTTTTTAAAGAAAAGATAATAGCACTAAGACATTTGGATGATCTGATAAACTTTGCCATGACTGGACTTAGCGAAGTAAATATAACAACAGAAAATAAAATTAACGCAAATAGCGATATTAAACCAATCACAGATAGCAAAGATTTTTCTGATGTAATAGCTCAGCCAATAGCTGTAAGAGCGGCAGAGATAGCAGTCGCTGGAAGACACCATTTACTATTAATAGGAAGCCCTGGTTGTGGAAAAAGTATGATTGGCGAACGCATCTCTGGAATAATGCCCCCACTTAGTAATAAAGAGAAACTTGAGGTTAACAGCATTTACTCCGTTGCTGGTCTTTTGGGAGAAACAAAAACAATAATAGAGAACCCTCCATACAGAGCTCCTCACCACACAACAAGTGATGCGGCCCTTATTGGCGGAAACAAAATTGGGGAAATAACACTGGCACACAATGGTGTGCTGTTTTTAGACGAATTGAGTGAGTTCAAGCACAACGTCCTAAATGCATTAAGAGAACCTTTGGAAAAAGGACTTATAGATATTTCAAGATCTAACTACTGTCACTCCATGCCTGCTGATTTCTTGTTGATCGCCGCATCAAACCCATGCAATTGCGGGAATTTTCTTAAACGTGATGGTTCCTGCAATTGCTCCCCCATGAGCCTGGAAAGATTTAAACGCCGTCTAAATGGTCCATTAATGGATAGATTTGATCTTAAGATCATTATGACTGCACCCAAAGTAACAACCAATGAATTTTGTATGAACAATACAGATAATAAAAATTCATCAGACAAAATAAAGAGAAGAATCATGGATTTTATTGAATTCAAAGAAGACTTAAAAAGAAAAAAGATAAAACATAAAATAGCAGAATCTGCCAGAAACATATTAGACAAACATATGCATTCAGGGTCATTAAGCCTAAGGAATTTAAGAAAGACTATAAACGTAGTTAAAACAATATCGTGCCTGGATTCTAAGACAGAAATAACAGAGGAACATGTTCTGGAAAGCATTAATTATACTCGCCCAATATTATAGTAAGAGACAATATTAAAGGAAAATAAAAGACATGATCTACATCACAGCATCAATAATATTTTTAATCATATTCCTATCAATAAGTATATTTTTCCTATTAAGGGTAAAAATAAGTAAAAACTATAAAAGGACCACTTCAATAGAGAGAAAACTGCT
>JBAXWW010000080.1:0-7208 GCA_037128215.1 bacterium
AGATATTTTATGTCTGACATTGAGACACAATATAAGCCTCTCTGTGGGTTCAATAGCTTTGAACTTGTCTACTATCATCGTTTCTTTGTAGTCTTTAGGGTTAAAGTCCTCAATGACTACATCAGCATCTAGTTCTTTTACTGACGGGTGTTCTCTTTTAGGTAAGGATTTTGTCTTTAAAATAGTTTTTACAGCCCTATGATATATAAAAAGATGTACTGGTAAAATTGTGGCATGCTTATTCCTTAGCGCTCTAAAGACAGAAACAAAGATTCTGCTTAAGACCGCCTCGTTGTTTTCTCTGGATGACTTTATCCAAGAAAATCTTATTAGATCGAGTATGTGTAGCTGGTATTCCTCGACCAGTATAGATAAGTTTCTTAAACGATTTTCCACTCCGGCATCATATCACTTGATTTAAATGTATAAAAGAGTTTAAATACGTCTAATCATGGTAAGGTTTTGTCTATTTTTAACAATACTATCTATTTTATATTCCTGCGGGGTGAAGAAACCTCCGTTACCTCCATTAAAGGATGACCAAAAGACAGAAAGGAGTAGGACAAATGATTAAACTAGAGTTCTTTAAAGTTTGCACCAGCGGTAATGATTTTATCGTAATAGATAACAGAAAAAAAATATTTAACATAGACCATCAAGAAAACCTTGTAGAGATGCTTTGTGCCAGACACTATGCAATAGGGGCAAATGGCGCCTGCTTTATTGAGGAATCTGAGACTGGTGATTATATGGTAAGGTTCTTTTCAAGCGATGGTGCTGAATCTGACTTTAGTGTTAATGGAGTTAGGGCGGCAATACGTATTGCCAGCGAAAAGGATATAGCAGGGAATACTCAGTACATTGAAACAAAGGCTGGTATGGTAAAGGGAGAAGTTGCAGAAGAGTTCATAAGTGTCGAAATACCAGAATTAAAAAGTCTTGATATAAAATATGACATAGAGATTCCTCATCATTTTGAGAGCAAGATCGTAGAAACAAGTTATGTTGACTCTGGCTTTAAACACATCGTTCTTAAAGTAGAAAAAACTTCTACTTTTGACGTGAAAAACATTGGATCAATACTGAGCAATCACATGAAGTTTCAGCCTGGAGGAGTAGATGTTACCTTCTATGATCTAATAGATGGGCACAATATGAATATAGTGACTTATGAAGTAGGAGTAGGCGGATTAGTTAACGCCAGCGGTAACGGGACTGTCTCTGCATTTATTGTTGCTGATTCAAAAAAAGAAATAAATTCTCCGATGATCGCTCATACTTGGGGCGGGCTTTTAAAAGTTTCCAAGAAGGGCTCTACAATAGTGTTAGAGGGAGAAGCAAGAATAGCATATAGTGGCTTTCTTACTGCAGACATGTTAAATTTTGATATAGAAAAGGCTAGAAAAAAACACTCACTTTTGTAATAAATGGAAACTAAAAAAGTTTTTATATCTTTTGGTTCCAATATTGGGGACAAGAACGACTATATAAGACGTGCTTTACTCTTGGTTTGTTCTTCAAGTAACACTAGTCTCATCTCCTGCTCATCACTAATGACAACTTCGCCAGTCGGTGTTAATGGGCAAGACGATTACATAAATCAAGTTGCTATTATCAGTACAAATATAAAACCACTTCAACTTATTAAAGAATTTAAATCTATAGAGGCTAAGCTTGGAAGAAAACAAAGAGCTAGATGGTCTGAGAGGGAAATTGATATAGATATAGTTATCTACGAAGGTGTTCTTATGAATGATAAGGAACTTGTCATTCCGCATAAAGAGTTGCTTAACAGATTATTTTTGTTAAAGGGATGCCTAGACCTTGAACCAGAGTATGTAGTGGAAGGGCTAGGAATTACATTAAAAGAGCTTTATTTTAACAATATTGATAGGTTAAAAGGACAGTCTGTAGTACAAGCGTTAACGTCTTGACATGGGCTCTATATTTAGGCGAGAATGGCGCAAGTATCAAACATGGAGGTACAGATAAATGGCAGGTGTTAACAAAGTTATAATAGTTGGAAGACTAGGGAAAGACCCTGAAGTAAGATATACTACAAATGGACAAGCTGTAGCTAATTTTTCAGTCGCTACAAGCGAGAATTGGACAGATAAGACAAGCGGACAGAAACAGGAAAAAACAGAATGGCACCGTATCGTAGTATGGGGCCGTCTTGCAGAACTTTGCAGAGATTATCTAAAAAAAGGTCGTCAGGTTTACGTGGATGGAAGACTTCAAACAAGAAGCTGGGACGACCGTGATGGAACTAAAAAATATACAACAGAAATAATTGCTTCTACGATACAATTTCTTGGTGCTTCAGCAGATAAAGCAGAAGGAACACATGATGGCGTTGATACAGTTCAACCTGAATCATCTGTACCTAACTTTGATTCTGGAATGAGTGCTCCAATAAATGACGACGAAATACCGTTCTAATATAGTTTTGTATTTAATTTTCTTAATTTAATTTTTATTAAAACCGGCGCTTAGTCGGTTTATTCAGTCCTTATAATCTAATAATTTACTAATATTATGGGTCTTCTATGCCTGAAGCCGCATAATCTTGTAAATTCTAAGATTATAATGACTTCATTAAACCTTCTGCGCAATTGCCAAAATGCTTTAATAAAAATTAAATTAAGAAATTTAAATACAAAAAGATATTATTTCTCTTTATTGGCAACTTCAAGTAAAGAAGTCGACAGTCTTAGGGCTTTTATGACCCTTTGTGCTTTTTCTTCTGTGTCTTTGGCTTCTTCCTGAAGTGTTACATTTTTATCTTTTAGGCTTTCTATCTCGAATTCTAGATTATCTATATGTTGTTTTAATTGTAGTATTTTATGGTCTTTAGCGACTAGTAAAGTTTCACTATCACTTTTCATCATATCAAGCTTATTGGCTAATTCTTTTTCTCTAGTCCTAATCTTTCTTATGTCTCTTCTTATTTTTGCTTTCATCTCTTCATGGGCTTTAGCTAGGTTGTTATATTTTTCTTCTATGATTGTTGCTTTATTCAGTTGAGCTTCAAAGTTTATTCTTATATTGGACTCAGAATTACTAAGTTCTCCTCTTAATTTTTTGTTCTCAGCTTCAGCATCACCTATTCGTGTTCTATATTCATTTATTTCTATCTTTCTTGCGTCTAGTAATGCTTTCTGTTTTTTATTATCTTCTTCCAACTTTAATATTTTTTGTTCTAGTTCTTCTGCCTTGTTAATACTCTGATTACTGGACCATGATTCTGCATAAAGATTGTGTTGTTCCTGTATTGGTTCAGGTATCTCGATTGGCTCTGACTTGTTGATATTAGCATTAAGTAGCTTTTTTGGTATTGGAGGAGGGGTGTCTTCCATAGGTTTAGCAAGATCTTCCCCTACTATTGGTATTTGTTGTTCTAGGCCTGTTATGTCTAATTTATTAGTAGCTCTGCTCTTTTCTGCAAGATCCAACTCGCCTAGAATGTCTTTTATAGATCTTTTTCTTTCATTAGCCATGGTCATTCTTCCTCGTAATAATATCTATCGGAAAGATAGGTCCAAGACTTTAATTATTTCTTACAAATAAAACCCTAGCGTTGCCAGCTAAGTCTAACAAGACTTTTGGGTCCTGCCATCCGGCAGACCTAAAGAGCTCTATTACGTCTTCAGCTTGATTATAACCTATTTCCAAAAATAAGGGTGCATTAGGTTTTAAGAAGTGTTTGGCTTCTGACGCAAATATTTGATAATAAACAAGTCCTGAATCCCCTGCTTGTAGGGCTTCTATTGGCTCAAACAGGGTTATTTGCATAGAAAGACTTTTTAGATCATTTGAAGGTATATATGGTGGGTTGGATACTATCGCATCAAACTTTTCAGAACTCTTTATAGAACTGAACATATCTGAAACGGTAACAACTGCCCTTGTATCAAAGTTAAGTCTTTTTAAATTTTTTTTTGTGTATTCTATTGGCTTCAAATATTTATCTGAGAACACAACTTTGCTATTTGGAAATGAATCCAGCAAGCTTATACCTATGCAGCCAGAACCACAGCACATGTCTAAGAATAAAAAGTTATCTTCTTTTTTCTGAAAATATTTATTTATTTCTGCTGTTAATGTTTCTGTGTCTTGTCTTGGCACTAGGACTCCATCACCGACCATGATTGGTAATGACCAAAATTCTGTTTCTCCTGTGATATATTGTGCTGGCTCAAAGGTAAGTCGTCTTTCTAAACAGTTATTATATTTTTTTATTTGTTCGGGTATGAGCTCTAAACTTTGATTTGATTTTAGTTTGGAAGTTTCTGTATTTAAAACACTAGATAGAAGAAAATATATGTTACTTTCTATTTCTCGTTCTGACTCACCAATAACACGTAGAGCGCTTTTTCCTAGTCCTACAGCCTCTTCTACTGTCATTTTACAACACCGCCCTTTAAAGATTCTGCCTGGTAGTGTGTTATAAGTGCAGATATCATTTCTGCAATATCACCATCCATGAATGCTTCTAACTTATATGCTGTATATCCTATTCTGTGGTCTGTTATTCTTCCCTGAGGAAAATTATAAGTTCTTATTCTTTCTGATCTGTCACCTGAGCCGACCATTTGTTTCCTTTCACTTGCCCTTGATGCATCAGCGGCCGACTGCATCTTATCAAAGATCCTTGCTTTAAGAACTTTCATAGCTTTTGCTTTGTTCTTGTGCTGACTTCTTTCGTCCTGGCAAGTAACAATAGTTCCAGTTGGAATATGAGTTATTCTTACGGCGGAATCAGTTGTGTTTACATGTTGTCCACCAGCACCACCAGCTCTGTATACGTCTATAAGAAGATCTGAAGGATTTATATTAACTTCTACGTCATCAGCTTCTGGGAGGATTACCACGGTGGCTGCAGAAGTATGTATACGACCGCTAGCCTCTGTTTCTGGTACTCTTTGTACTCTGTGAGCACCACTCTCATACTTTAATTTACTATATACTTGTTTACCTTTTATCTGTGCAATGACTTCCTTATATCCACCGATACCAATAGGACTTGAACTTAATAGTTCTATATTCCATGCATTTCTTTCTGCAAAACGAGAATACATCCTAAAAAGATCTGCGGCAAAAAGAGCAGCTTCGTCTCCGCCTGTTCCTGCTCTTATTTCTATTATAATGTCTTTATCGTCGTTTGGATCTTTTGGTAAAAGAAGGACTTTTATCTCTTCTTCCATTTTTACTTTTAATTCTTTTAGTCTTGGAAGTTCATCTTTAACTATTTCTTTTAATTCTTCATCATGTGATTGAAGGATTTCTGCACTTTCGTCTATTTCTTTACATATCTTTTTATATTTTGAGAATTTTTCTACTACAGGTGCTATTTGAGAATGTTCTTTATTATATTCAACTATTTTTGATCTATCGTTCATCACAGACGGATCTATAAGTAGCTTTTCAAGCTCATAAAAACGTTCTACGACCTTTTCTAGTTTACTAAACATAGTTTGTTGTAAGTATAGCTTTTAAAAAGCTTACTTCTTTTTAGGAGTAGTCTTTGCTTTAGTAGTTGCTTCAACTGGAGCAGAAGCTGCAGGAGCTGCAATTTTTGCTGTAGGTGTCTTTGCTGCTGCTGTTGATTCAGCTGATCTACCAAATTTTTTGTTGAATTTTTCAACACGGCCAGCGCTATCCATAAGCCTTTGTTTTCCTGTAAAGAAAGGATGGCAGTTTGAACAGATTTCTGTCTTTATTGCTGCTATTGTAGAACGAGTCTCAAACTCATTGCCACATGCACAAGATACTTTTACTTTTTCGTACTTTGGATGAATCTTTTCTTTCATTTCTATAAACTCCTAAAAATAGGGATAAGTCCCTTAAAAATCAAAATCGGGGTATTAACTACTATAAAGTGCATTGGATTTCAAGGGATTTGTTAATGGTACATGGTGTTACGTATATAATACCAAATGTTGATTTTTATTCCTTTCCAATATACAACCAAGGAGCTTTTGTAGTTAAAAGAATGATATAACTGAAAGGGGACAATGATGGAACAGATTGATATCTATAGTAAATTACAGGAAAAAAACAAAAAAGCCAGTCTTGGTGGTGGAGAAGAAAAGGTTGCTGCGCGCCATACAAAAGGGCTTATGACGGCTCGTGAACGACTTGAGTACTTCTTGGATGAGGGAACCTTCCAGGAACTTGATCGGTTCGTTTTACATCGCTGTAACGATTTTGATCTAGATAAAACGCGTATCCCTGGGGATGCGGTAGTTACAGGTTGTGGCAAAGTTGATGGTAGACCCGTTTATGTCTTTGCTCAGGATTTTACGGTCCTTGGTGGATCTCTAAGTAAGGTTTGTGCCGAAAAAATATGTAAGGTAATGGATCTTGCGCTTGCCCATGGATGTCCAGTTATAGGACTTAATGATTCTGGCGGAGCAAGAATTCAGGAAGGAATAGATTCACTTGCAGGCTATGGAGAAATTTTCTGGCGTAATACAAAGGCCAGCGGCGTTATTCCTCAAATTTCTGCAATACTTGGACCATGTGCAGGTGGTGCAGTTTACTCTCCAGCAATAACAGATTTTATTTTTATGATGAAGGCTAACAGCTATATGTTCGTTACAGGACCGGAAGTTATTAAGGCTGTAACTATGGAAGAAGTAACAATGGATGACCTTGGTGGTGCTTCTGCTCACACAGCAAAATCAGGTGTTGTTCACTTTGTAGCTGATGATGAGAAAAATTGTTTGCTGATGATAAGAGAACTTTTAAGTTTCTTACCACTTAACAACAGAGAAAATCCTCCTATATATAGAACAAACGATCCAGTAAGCAGAAAAGATATGACCTTAAGGGACCTAATCCCCCTTAATTCAAAACTTCCTTATGATATGAAAAGTATAATTAGTTCTGTTGTTGATGATAATTACTTTTTTGAAGTTCAAAGTAACTATGCTCAAAACGTTGTGATAGGTTTTGCGCGTATTGGTGGAAGGCCGATAGGTATTGTTGCAAACCAACCAAACTTCCTTGCTGGATGCTTGGATATTGATGCCTCCTTTAAAGCATCAAGATTCGTAAGATTCTGCGATGCCTTTAATATTCCGATCGTTAGTTTTGTAGATGTTCCAGGTTTTTTACCTGGTACGGATCAGGAATATTCAGGAATCATCAAGCATGGTGCAAAGTTAATGTATGCTTATGCTGAAGCGACAGTACCGAAGATC
>JBAXWW010000081.1:0-7097 GCA_037128215.1 bacterium
CAAGTTCTGCCCATGCTTTGAAAATATCAATATCGCAGGCGTAGTTGAACATATCAGTAGTCAGCCCGCCAGGAGGTCTGATATTAACTTCCAACGGAACGAATTCGCCTTTTGGAGTAAAGAAAAATTCGAGGTGGAAGAAACGGTTTTTAACTTTAAAACCCTTCAGACATTTTCTTCCTGCTGCTTCCAATTCAGCTGGAATCTCTCTGCGAGAATAATAATAGATATGATCGTCCTGATTAACTACATCCATTACAGGCGTACTGAAAACATGAGAAGTGAAGAAAATAGGCTCTGAATTTTCATCTGCCAGCCCGTCAAAAGAGTGAATTTCGCCTGTAATAAACTCTTCAATGATGTAAGGAACATGAGCTATAGTTTCATAAGCATTTTCGAGTTCGTGTACATCATTTATTTTATAAGTAGAAGAGGCTCCTACTCCGATATCTGGCTTTGCAATAACAGGGAAACCTATCTCATCAATCCAGCTCTTTGCTTCGTCAAAGGAGCGGACAACTTTTCCTTTAGCGACTCTAAGCCCGATCTTCTGATATATTTTCTTCATTTCGGATTTAGCCTTGATGTACTTCATATCGTCTTCTCTCAAACCAGGAATATTGAAATCATCTCTGAGTTTTGCTTCATCGTTCATAGTTTTAGTCTCCTTTATTAATGGCAATAACATTACTATTAACAATGCTAAATACCATAGAAATAGCCTGCCCAACAGGCATCTTTTGATAAAAATAAATAGCTCATAAAAAACAGTGTAAAACCCTGATTTTAGTAGTAATAGACCCAACTTGGAGGGATTAAAATGAATGTAGCCATTATAGGTTTTGGGAAAATGGGGCAAGGCCTTGCTTCTTTACTAAAAAAAGATACCAAGATCACTTTTATTGTAGACCCTAATCCTATAGACAAAAAAAAGACAAATAAAGTTCCTGCATTTAAAAAAATAAATGATGTGCCTGACGAGCTTATACGCTCAGTTGATATTTTTATGGAATTTACCGAGCCTAAAAAAGCTAAAGAAAACATATTAGCCATAATTAAAAAAAAGAAAAATGCCAAAATAATATGTGGAACAACTAGTTGGGATCCTGAAAAAATATATAAAGACATTAAAAGCCATGATGCCTTATTGCTACACAGTGCTAATTTTTCAGTTGGTATTAACGCGCTATCCAGACTGGTAAATGAACTAACTGGCAAGATACTAGACACACATAATTTTGATGTATCAATTGTTGAACATCATCACGAACATAAAAAAGATTCTCCAAGCGGTACAGCAAGCATGTTAGCTAAGATAATGGATGAAAATGGTTTTGACTGTTCAATAACCAGCATAAGACATGGAGATAATCCTGGAACACATATAATATCCTTTGATTCAGAATTTGAGACCTTAGAGATAAAACATGAAGTAAGTGATAGACGAGTATTTTGTTCAGGTGTTATTATGGCAGCAAAATGGCTAGTTAAGCAAAAAAAGCCGGGAATATACAGCTTTTCCGACGTAAAATAATTTATAGGAGAAGGTCATGATCAAAAATTTCATAGATTCAAAATTCAATCATTTTAATTCACTTACATTAAAAAAAGCATCTGAGTCTTATGTTGAACAGATACAAAAAGGTAATAAGATGATGATCACAATGGCAGGAGCAATGAGTACTGCCCTTATAGGAAAGATGGGGCTGGTCGATATGATCAATAAAGGTGCAGTCCATGCGATAACATGTACTGGTGCAAACCTTGAAGAAGATATTTTCAGATTAATTGCAGATACACAGTACAAGATCATTCCTGAATGGAGAACACATAGAGCAGAAGAAGACCTGGAACTTGGCAAGACACATGCCAGAGTAACTGACATAGCGATACCAGAAGAATACGCGATAAGAAAATTAGAAAAACTAATGTTAGCAGAATGGAAGGATGCTCTTAAAGAAAACTCACCAAAGTTCCCATACGAATTTATTTTTAATCTTTTTAGAAAAGAAAAAATTCAGCCTCTAATAGAAAGATCTCTAGAAGATAGCTGGGTCTATGCATGTTTCAAAAAGAATATCCCAATATTTGTTCCAGGATGGGAAGATTCAACTCTTGGTAATATTTTTACCTCTTACTGTACCGAAGTTAATCCAAGAGCAGACAAGCTACAGCCTTTCGTCGTAAAATCTGGTGTAGAAGTAATGATGGATCTTATAAAATGGTACACAACAACTACAAAAAAGACGAAAGTCGGTTTTTATCAGATAGGTGGTGGAATAGCTGGAGATTTTCCTATCTGCGTTGTCCCATTGCTTAGAGCAGACCTTGAGTTAGATGTTCATCACTGGAGTTATTTCTGTCAGATATGTGATTCTACAGAAAGCTACGGTTCATATTCAGGTGCTCGTCCAAATGAAAAAATCTCATGGGATAAATTAAGTCCAGAGTCACCTAGTTTTGTAATAGAAAGTGATGCTACTATAGTATTACCGTTGATGTTCAGTTATATTGTAGAATCTTTATAGTCATTTCTACATAACAAATTGGAGTACAACCTCAATGTTGGAAAGAATACTCGCGCTTATAATGAATTCAGAAGAGGCCGGTCTATTTGTAATATTTATACTATTACTAGCCTGTGGACTAGGCCTGCCTATACCAGAAGATATAAGCATCGTCGCCAGCGGAATGTTGGTTTCTACCAATGTAACAAACTTTCTACATGCTTTTTTAGTTTGTCTAACCGGTATAATAATAGGAGACAGCGCAATCTACTGGATGGGAAGACTGTGGGGACGTAAATTATTTAAAGCACCAATAATATCAAAAATAATAAACAACAAATTCGTCTCTATAGGCAAAATAGCATTTAATCGCTTTGGAAATAAAATAATTTTCTTCGCTCGTTTCTTGCCAGGCTTAAGAGCTCCAATATATTTTTTTGCAGGTAGTATAAAAGTATCATATGTTTTTTTCCTATTAGTAGATATCATTGCAGCGTCAATATCTGTACCAATATGGATATACCTAGGTAGAATCTTTGGTGAAAACCTACCTAATCTGGAAAAGGCAATGAAGCATTTCCAGTTTGGCACGCTCCTGCTAGTTCTTCTTTTGATAATACTTTTTATAGCTGGGCATTATTTAAAGAAGAGAATAATGTTGTTCATTAATAAGAAGGAAAACAAAAAATAGTTAACACTCTGTAATGTTAACTGCTAGTCCACCTGTAGAAGTTTCTTTATATTTTGCCTGCATATCAAGGCCCGTTCTTTGCATTGTTTTTATTACTTTGTCTAATGACACATAATGAGTACCATCGCCTTTTAAAGCTATTCTTGATGCATTTATAGCCTTTACAGCACCCATCGCATTTCTTTCTATACACGGTATTTGAACTAAGCCACCAATTGGGTCACAGGTAAGACCAAGATTATGCTCCATTGCGATCTCTGCTGCGTTTTCTACCTGTTCCGGTGTTCCACCCATAGCTTCTGTTAATCCACCTGCTGCCATAGAACAAGCTACACCTACTTCTCCCTGGCACCCTACTTCTGCACCTGATATTGATGCATTAGTTTTATAAAGTAGACCAATGCCTCCAGCAGTTAGTAATATTTTGAATATTCCATCTGTTGAACTGCCTGGGAAAAAATTCATGTAATAATGCATAACTGACGGCAATATTCCAGCCGCTCCGTTTGTAGGAGCTGTAACCACTCTGCCACCAGAAGCATTTTCTTCATTTACTGCAAGAGCATAAAGGTCGACCCAGTCCATAACAGAAAGAGGATCCGTCATTGATTTTATGTAGTTGGCTTTTAATTTTTTATATAATTCATGCGCTCTTCTGGGAAGCTGTAAAGAGCCTGGAAGTATTCCTGTCTTACTGTAACCACTGATCACACTTTTTTGCATAGTCTCCCATATAAACAACAACCTTTTGTATATTTCTGCCTGTGATCTCCAATATTCATCATTTTTTAGAACGATCTGACTTATTGATAGTTTGTCCCTTTTACACATTTGTAAAAGTTCATCAGCCGATCTGAATTTATATGGCAAACTAACATCTTCTCTTACCAATTTATCCAAAGAAGCTGCTTTTGCTCCGACTAAAAAGCCACCACCAGTTGAATAATAAGTTTTTTCATAAATACATTTGTTATCATTATTATACGCTTTGAAGAGCATACCATTAGTATGATATGGGAGCTGTTCCATTGATTTATAGATAAGAGCTGTTTGCGGATCAAAAGTTATTTCTCTTTTGCCTAGGAGTGTAAGTTTTTTGTTTAAATTTATTTTATCTACAATACTAGGTATATCTTCTGGGTCTATCTTTTCTGGTTCAAATCCGCAGAGACCAATCAGCAAAGCTTTATCTGTACCGTGTCCCTTTCCTGTCGCGGCTAAAGCACCGTAGAGTTCAATTGTTATTTTTTGAGTATCATCAAAGAAATTATGCTTAATAAGTTTTTCCAAGAAAAATTTTGAGGCTCTCATAGGACCTATGGTATGAGAGCTGGATGGCCCTATACCGACTGTGTAAAGATCAAATATACTAATGTTCATGTTTATATTGTACGGTAATAAATAACTACGTCAATACAGTAAAGTCTAGCTTTGACGCAACAAAAAACTCGTGTGATAGTAAGAGATAATGTTTAAACGAGTCTACATAGAGATATCCAATATTTGCAATCTTTCTTGCTCCTTTTGCCCTAAAGTGAAAAGAGAAAAAAAGGATATGTCTGTAGATGATTTTGAAAAAATATTAAAGCAAGTATCTCCTCTCACAGAGGAAATCTGCCTGCACCTTATGGGAGAGCCATTAACTCATCCTGCTCTTGATAAAATCATACATATTTGTGAATCACATGGAACAAAAGTACAGCTAACTACCAATGGTATTCTGATAGATGAATTTGAAAAAACTATTTTAGATTCTAAGGCAATAAGACAAATCAATTTTTCCATACAAAGCTTCCAAGATAACTTCCCAGACAAAGATTTTGATGGATATCTTCTAAAGATCATGAATTTTTGTTTAAAAGCCACAAAAGAACGTCCAGAGATGTACATTAATCTAAGGCTCTGGAATTCAGGAGAAGAAGCTACAGATAATGAGAAAACATTTGTCTATTTGCAAAATTTATTAAATATAAAGATAAACAGAACCGTAGATATAAAAAGCATAAAATCTAAAAAGATATGGAATAACGTTTATTTACACTTTGATTCTAGATTTGAATGGCCATCACTAGATTTACCAATAAGAGGCAATACTGGAACCTGTCACGGCATGATCGGACATTTTGGCATACTTGTTGATGGGACAGTGGTACCTTGCTGTTTAGACAAAGACGCAATTATTTCATTAGGTAATTGTCTAAAGGAAGAGCTTCAAGTTATTTTAAATAGAAAAAGACCTATAAAAATAGTAGAAGGTTTTAGAAAAGGGATACTAGAAGAAGAACTTTGTAAACACTGTTCATATATCCAGAGGTTTTCTTCTAATAATAAAAACTAGTGGAGAAATAGACAATGAAAAAACAACTTTTCCTTATCAGTAGTTCACGTTGCCGTGGTGGACAATATCTACAGCACTGTGCAGAGGCGATTAAAAAATTCATTGGTACTTTGTCAAAAGAAGAAAAAATAGCCTTTATCCCATATGCGCTTAAAGATCTTGATGCATACACGTCTACAGTCTCTGCTGCTTTTGCAAAAATGGGATACAAAATGGAATCAGTTCACACTTATAAAAACCCAAGAGACCTAATCAACGATTCAAAAGTTAAGGCAATATTTGTTGGTGGAGGTAATACGTTTAGATTATTAAATGAACTTCATAAACGTGGCATCTTTGAAGATATAAAAAACAATGTTGATAATAAAGGCCTAAAATATATGGGTAGCAGCGCAGGAACAAACATGACCTGTCCTACGATCAAGACTACAAATGATATGCCTATAGTTCTTCCTCCTAATTTTAATGCTCTTGGTTTAATTGATTTCCAGATTAATCCTCATTTCGTATCTGGCAATATGGTCCCAGGACACATGGGAGAAACGAGAGAGACTAGGCTCAAAGAATACCACGAAGAAAATGACACTCTTGTTGTTGGATTAACAGAAAGTAACTGGATTACAGTAAACGGAAAAGAAGCCACATTACACGGAGAAAATGATTCTTTCATCTTTGAGAAAAACAAAGAAATAAGGATGTGGAAACCAGAAACTATACTTAAATAATTCTGATATTATTAAGCAGAGGTGTTAATTATGTTTAGCTTATCTATTCCATGGTGGTCATTTGTTATACGTGGACTTATTGTTTACTCCTTCATTCTGATCTTTTTAAGACTTACAGGAAAAAGGCAAATAGGCCAGTTCGCACCTTTTGATCTAGTTTTACTTTTGCTTATCAGCAACACGGTTCAAAACTCCATGAACGGTGGAGATAATTCTTTGCTTGGTGGGCTTATCTCTGCTGCAACTTTGTTAACTTTAAATTATATAGTTGGATATATCGCTTATAAAAACAAAAAATTAGCTTCAGTTATAGAGGGTAAACCAGAAGTAATTATACATAACGGCCATCTTTTTAAAAACATCTTAAAAAGTGAACGAATAACATATAACGATCTAGAATCTGCAATTAGACGAGCTGGCTGTAATTCCATTTCTGAAGTTAGAGTAGCGATCCTTGAAAATAATGGAACAATAGTCGTAAAGAAGAAAGATTAAATCATATTAAAATCTATATCCAATTGAACTGTCCACATTGTATGTCCATTGCCTGTAAATGTTTTTGCAAATGGGAAAAGAGGTCCAACAAGAAGAGAGATATTGTCTGTAAAATATGTATAAAGCCCAATTCCCCAAGCAGACATTGAATTCTTTCCACTCATAAGATCGGCGGCAATTATAAATCTATTAAACTTTGGAGAAGAGTAACTAGCCATAATTCCAGTATTATTGGCTACTCCATTTTCATTAAGAAGCAATTTTTTATTACCGCTGTAAATGCCAAAAGAAAATGTCCCTATTTTATTGAATGTCCTGCTGATAACAGCATAGAACACATC
>JBAXWW010000082.1:0-7059 GCA_037128215.1 bacterium
TATTTTGAGATTATTGTCAACAAGCAAGTAAACAAGCAACGTCAAGAAATTAACACGTAATAATTAATTATGTGCTTATTTTGCGCATTGTTCCACTAACGCAACTCCATCAGAGAAATCGTTTACCCACAAAAAAGATAGAAGTGGTTTTGTTACTGTGCTAGGTTTGTCCCGCAATGAAAGACTTAACAAAAGGTAATGAAGCTTCACAAATATTTTATTTCACTCTTCCGATGTTGATAGGAAATATTTTTCAACAGTTCTATAACTTAACAGATAGTATTATTGTAGGGCAGGCCTTGGGTAAACAGGCTCTAGCAGCTGTAGGAGCAAGTTTCCCAATAATCTTTTTACTTGTTGCACTGATAATCGGTCTTACAATGGGAAACTCTGTCTTAATTTCACAATACTACGGCGCTAAAAATATGCGTAAAGTAAAAAAAGCCATAGACACAGGCTACATTGTATTAATAGTGTCCTCTGTTGTTATAACCATAGTAGGTCTATTATTTAGTGAAACTATTTTAAGGCTGTTAAGTACGCCGGAAGAAATTATTCCACAGGCTAAAATATTTTTGAATATAACTTTTGCAGGCATCATTTTTCTGTTCGGGTATAACGCGATAAGTGCTGTATTAAGAGGATTAGGGGATTCAAAAACGCCACTTTATTTTTTGATGATATCGACCGTACTTAATGTCGTATTAGTTCTTTTGTTCGTTATGGTTTTCCACTGGGGGATTGCAGGTTCTGCTTACGCTACTATTATCTCTCAGGGTCTGTCCTTTATATTTGGAATAGCATACCTAAATAAAACACATAAAGTTTTTAGGCTTAATTTAAGAAAAATGGAATTTGATAAAGAGATCTTTATTAAGAGTATGCAAATAGGTCTGCCTTCTGGTGTTCAGCAAATGTTAGTTGCTGGTGGAATGATGGCTTTAAACAAAATAGTTAATCCGTTTGGTACAGATGCTATTGCGGCTTATACTGCGGCTGGAAGACTTGATTCCTTTGCAGTTATTCCTGCTATGAGTTTATCCGTTGGTATATCATCTTTTGTTGGACAAAATCTTGGTGCTGGAAAACCAGAAAGAGTAAGAAGAGGTTACTATGCGGCTCTATTAATGGGCGCTGTGGTTTCTGTTGCAACTACTATTGCCGTCCTCCTTTTTGGAAAACCAATGATCTCCTTATTTAATACTGACATTAACGTTGTTAGAATAGGGACCAGTTATCTAATGATAGTCGGTTCGTTTTATGTATTATTCTCAACGATGTATATTACAACAGGAGTTCTTAGAGGAGCTGGAGATACTTTTGTTCCAATGTTCTTTACCTTATGCTCCTTGTGGATAATAA
The DNA here is from genome assembly GCA_037128215.1 of bacterium. GTDB lineage: Bacteria > Bdellovibrionota > JAFGOL01 > JAFGOL01 > JAFGOL01 > JAPLFT01. Next base: position 1,363 of record JBAXWW010000082.1, read on the forward strand.
GAGTTCCTTTAGCAATAGTACTATCTAAACACTATGGAACAAACGGTATCTGGTGGAGCCTTCCTGTTGCGTGGGCATCAGGGTTAATAATGTCGCAGATTTATTACTCTATGGGTAGGTGGAAAACAAAAGTAGTTATTAAACCAAGTGTATTAGTTCCTATAATAGAAGAAGAACAAGCCTGTGATGAGTGGAATTGCTCTAAATTTTAAATTAATTTAAAAAATAAGTTACCATAAATTCTGTGCTATAATCCAAACATAATGAATAATAAAATTTTAGCTTTAATTAGTTTGTTGTGCTGTTCTTGCTCGACCACCAAGTCTCTTGATGTTGTAAAATCTGTAGATTTAAGCAAATATCTTGGCACCTGGTATGAAATTGCTAGGTTGCCAGCGTGGTTTGAAAGGGGATGTGTCGGTGTTACTGCGAATTATTCTATTAGGGAAGATGGCTACATAAAAGTACTTAATAGCTGCAAAAAAAATACTCTAGATGGTCCAACAAAAGAGGCTATAGGTAAAGCATGGGTCGTTGATAAAGTCACAAATGCAAAATTAAAGGTAATGTTCTTTTGGCCATTTGCAGGAGATTATTGGATAATAGACCTAGACGATAAAGACTACAAATACGCCGTAGTTGGAGATCCTGGCAGAAACTATTTATGGGTTCTCTCAAGAACACCTAAAATGGATGAAGTCTTGTTAAAAGACTTGCTGGACAAGGCACAAAAGAACGGCTTTGACGTAGATAAATTAATAAGAACTCTTCAATAGTTGTGTTTTGGTATGTTTTTTAATTTTTTTGTCCATTTTTACTCATACATAATAGGACAAAACCGTACGATAGTCAGCATTAAATTTTCTGTTTAGATTTGATTTAGCCAATAACTCTATATATTTAATCACCTGGCACAGAGAATGCATTATAAGTAATTGTCCTACAAAAGAAAATAAAAAAGAGGGGGCAAATACAATGAAGAAATTATTTATTTTGATCTCACTTTTAACATTATCATCAGTAGCAATGGCAACAGATCAGAGCTTTAACGCTAGTTTAAAGTTATTTAAACCTATAACTATTTCTAAGATTCAAGACCTATTGTTCCCAGATACAACATTAACAGGTTCAGCATTTACTATTGCAGTGCTTCCAGCAGATTCAGGTGCAGCAACCTTTAATGCACAGGGTGGAAAGAGCAGAAGCATAACAAAATCGATAGTAGAATCAAGTATTAACATGTCTGCATCCGGAGTAGCAGGAACAATAGCAGTAGATACATTCGTACTAAGTGGCCCATCAGCATTTGATTCAAGTGGTAATGCAAATGCAATCAAGGTAGGAGCAACAGCACACGTACTAGCAGCAAGTGAAGACGGAAACTACACTGGAACAGCAACTTTGAGAGTCGTATATCAATAAGTATAAAGAGGGGGTATAATAATACTTATAATCACGACTCATATATAAGACGAACAGAAGGCCGTGGAGCTTAGGTTCCACGGCCTTTTCGTTTGTTATTTGTTTATTCAATGATTTCAATAGTTATTTTTATTGACTCTAATATAAGTATATGATATACTCATCAAGTTGTTCGGTCTGAGAAACTAAAGGAATTGGAGGATTTATCAGATGTGTTTTTTAGCTATTCTTTTAATGCTCAATTTTAGCAATGTTGTACATGCTACAGATCAGCAGTTTAATGTAACAATGACGTTATTTACACCAACTGTGATTATAGAAACTAAAGGTGAGCCTGTGGTTATTAGCGACAGTGAAGTAAAAGTTACTCATATTGATGATGGCTTTAGGATCATTTATTAGCTAGTCGTCAGTTATTGTTTCCACTTCCATCTTATACCACTCAAAACATCCTTATCATAAAGCGATACTTCTATAGGTCGTGGAGGATTTTTTACTCCTCTAAGCATTAGTTTATATTCACCGGCAGGAAGCTTATCTATTATAAAGTTTCCATTATTAGCTATTTTAGCTGTTGCATATACTTTAGCATCAGAAAGTCCTACTGCTTCTACAATAAGTCCTTTAGGTAGAGCTTTTGGAGGGTTTTTCTTTTGGACTATACGTAATGGCGTTCCTTCTGATGAATAGTAATAAGAATTTGCCAGAACCAAACGGCCCTCTATAGTTTTTAAACTTGCTGGAGCTGAAGTTGGAGCAGGAGTGCTTACCTGATTAGTTTCTTTTTGTATCTCATTCTGTGCTACCTTAGCTTCTACTTTTTTCTTTTCACTAGAGATATTCCACTTTATACCACTTAGCCATTTTGTTGATGCTGGTATTTCGACAGTCATAGTATTTATATCTTCTTTTAATCCAGTTAGTCTTAGAAGATAACGTCCTGGAGTCATTTTTTCCATTAAGAAGAAACCATCAGTTTCTACATCTACTCTACCCATCTTTCTATTCTCAGGTAGTTTTATTGCTTCTACTTCCAAGCCAAGAGGAATAGTCTCCATTCCTTCAATAACTCCATCCATGCCAGCAGTAGGCATCAATTTTGGATTCCATGTTATTTGTGTCCCAGGTCTAAAATATACAACTTCAAATTCTTTTTTTGGAATAACAGAAACATCTAGGCTGTCTGTATCAACTTTTGCGATAAGTTTTTGATAAGAAGAAATACCTGAGATTATAAAATTACCTTTTTTATCTGTAGTAGTGGTCCTATCACCAACTGTTACTCTTGCGTCCTCTATAGGGTATGGCTTAGTGTTGGCATCTCCTGGGGACATTATTTTGCCACTAAGTGTGCCCATTGGGAACTCACTCCAAGTAGCTGGTCCTGGGTAAGGAGTTATAACACCATCCCAACTTATCTTGAAGCCAAGATATTTATCGCTAGCTAGTGCTCCGATAGAAAGATTCTTTGTTAATCTATATGTTACATTTGCAGTAATACTACTTTTAGATCCCCTATCTGGTATGTTCCAGTTGGCGCCTATATCCCAACCACCGACGTTACGAAGGGTTCTTACAAAGAAACTAATATTACTGGATGGTACTGGGTTGTTCCATATTCTTATAACTTCTAATACGCTATGTTCTGTTGCCATAATGTCAAAACCAGCTTTCATGAGTTTGTAACTTGAAGTATTAGAAGGAAAATAATATCCGTAGCTAAAGAATGGTTTAAAGTATCTATTAAAAGAATAAATGACTTCCATTGTAGCATCACGCAAATCTTTACGCTGTTCATATTCATTCAAAAATTGAAATCTTCCTATTCCTAATCTGTGCCTTGCTGCCCAATATTCACCAAGTATCCTTAGATCTTTAAGAAATGATGGAGTGTCTTCGCTGTAGTAGCGGTGCTCTAATTGTATAAAGTTAGGGTAAAAGATTGTTGAATTGATCCTGAAGGCACGATCAATGTTTTTACCAGTAAATAATCCTTGTCCCAAAAAGACTGTGCTTGGAGTTGGTCTCATTGCTATATCGCCCATAACACTTGCTTTCTTTGCATTTTCAAAGAACATAGGATGCACACCTACAGTAACGTTATCAAACAAGCCATACCTTAAGGCCATGTAGTTCATTCTTCCGTAGGAGGTTTCACCTGTAAAGGCTCTTTCTTGGAACTCACCACTAGGAATTACCATTCCGTTGTCATCAGAAAGAACGATCTCTCTGACTTCTTCTGCTCCATCTGGATAATAAAGTTTAGCGACTAACCTATCGCTAGAAGCTACTACTACGTCATCAAAAACATATCTTCCGTCGGAACCTGTTCTTACTGTGGAAAGATATATTCCACTTCTATAAAGATCTACTACTGTGTTTTGTGGAGCTCTGCCGTTAACTTCTATGTTACCAGATCCGTAGAAAATCTGTCTGGAATCAAACTTAAAACCATTATGAGCGCTAACGTTAGGAAGTAAAAGATTGGATTCCTCAAAGTAGGTGTCTCCAATTTCCATTAAATGAAACCATCCCTGGTCCTGTAGCCTGTACACCCAATAAGGTCGTCCAAAATTCCACCCTGTGTCTCTTTCATGTGTAATAGGCCCACCAGCTTGAAAAGTTCCATTAAATATATCTAAATTTGCATCATAATTAAAATCTTCACCTAATTTTTGTTGAGGGTATTGCCGCAAAGCTGCGTGATATTTAAGTTCTGGTCTAAAAGGATCGCTTGGCGTTATAGGTTCTGAATTTAGTTTTGCTTCTGTTTCTTTTTTTACTACGTCGGCTTGCTCTATCTCTAGACGTCTTTGTTTTTTTCTTTCTGATAGAAGTTTAAATCGTGGTATTACAGAAAGGTAAGATGCACTAACGTCCCATCTTGTTTCAAGAGGGAACCAATTTTGCCACACGTCATATCTAAGCCAGCAGATGCCATCTAAAATAACAAAAGAATCATCTGGGAGTTCTTTTGAGTTGCCATCATCATTATCTCCATATTTTGCTCTGTATCCATCTATCCAAAAAATATTATTACTTGGTTGCAAAGTCCCCTGACAATATTTTTTATCTACATCACAAGTTACTAAAGTAAGATCAAGATATTGCTGCAGGAATTCTTTTATATTTATGTAGATATTATCATCATCATCTAATAGCACTCTGTAAAAAGGATTTGTCTTTGCTTTTGAAACAGATACCATTATGTCAGCTTTATTAAGAACTATTTTTTCTTCTGCTAACAGGATACTATTAGCAAATAAAAAGAAACAGCAGAGGTAAAGATAGTAAAGAACCTTTTTAATATTATTTATCCACCTTATTTATATATTATTTAATTAAACAGGTAGTCGTTATTGTTTCCTTTTTATCATCATCAGGGATCCATTCTATCTTTATTGGTTCTTTTGTCTTTTTTATAATTCCATTAAGAACAATATCCCTTATGCTTTCTCTGGTTATAACTAGAATATCTGTAAGGTCTTCATTATTTACAATCATGTATCGACCTTTAAATCTCCACTTACCAGAATTAGTTACAGTCACTTTAACTTTTCCATCTTTCAGAGTACTACATTTAGTACTTAGTTTAGCATAACCAGTTCCTTTACTGCCGTAGATGACAGCAGCTATTTCTTTTTTAAAAGTTATATTCATTAAGGCGTTACTTTTTGTGGTGTTAGTAACGTTTTTTGTGTTATTTGTTTTTTCCATGTCTAATACTTTAAAATTTAAATGAGCTCTGTACTCACCATCTGCTAAACCTTGTGAAGGATGAACAGATACTCTAACTGTTTTTTGTTGTCCAGGCTTTATAGAAAGCACCTTTGGATTAAAATCAATATACTGAGAAAGATCATCATTTTTTGTCGTTTCAGGGTCAATGGCTTTTGCTTTTGGCATGAATTTTGAATCAACAGGAAAATACATGAGTGATATGGACATTTTTAGCTGCTCTTCACCTTTGTTTACGACCAAAAATGATATATTCTGAGGTCTATCGATACTTACATCTGTAATTGGTGGTGAAATTACGTAATTTCCCTCTGCAAAAAGCATTATCGGAAAAAAAATCAAACTATATTTAAAAATTTTATTTAGCAACATATAAACACTCTCTATGTTATTTATTAGTAAACTATCCTAAACGTGCCAGAACCTGAATAATGTCCAGCAACATTAGAAGCTGTAATATGTGCTGTAGCTCCAACTTTAAGCCCCGTTGCATTTCCACTTAGGTCAAAAACTGATGGTCCTTCTAAAATGAAGGTA
>JBAXWW010000083.1:0-7027 GCA_037128215.1 bacterium
TGTATGCATCTACGACAGTACCTAATAAGCCAAGTTTAAGCTCCTTTTCTATCTCTCCAGAGCGTGATCTTGTTCCACCAGGATAGAATATGGCGTTATATCCTTTTTCCAAGTGGTACGTTGAGTACTGTTTGAGCGTCTCTATATATATCTTGTTCTTTTTTCTTCTATCTACTTTGTAACAACCTATGTTGTTCATTATATAACTGACAGTGAAACCATTGAACAGGTTAAGTCCAGCTCCCCATAGAGGAGGATTAAGACCGGCAGAGTGGATCATATGTCCTATAACTATGGAATCAAAATTACTTACGTGTGTTGGTACTATTACTAGAGAACCGAACTTTTGAAGACGTTTAACTAGTTCTATATTACCCCTGACGATTATCCTGTTCCTTAATTCTTTTGATCCTCTAAAGTTCTTGAAGAACTGGAATATAGAAAAGGAATTAAGCATAAAATTCAGAGTTATCGGTGTTATCTTTTGTAGAAAAAGATAAAGCCATTTGTTGAAATTACCATGTATCTCTTTTGCATAGTATTCTGATAGTTTTTTTACTTCGCTGTCGACTCCATTCTTGTCAGATGATCTTAGTCTGTTCCTTATTGCCTTAACGAATTTTAGCTTTTCTATTGATCTACTTTTCTTTTGTTTTCCTGCTTTTGCCAGTTTGGTCTCTGTCCTTAGACTCTCTTCCACTAGTTTAGATAGATCAGGGTTATTCTTAGAAAGAGACTCCACAACCATCTCTGGAACTCTTTTCGTCGCTTTGCTGTCAAGTTTCGGTGATTTTACCATTACCCATTACTCCATTTTAGCGCTAGTTTATTCACTTTATTTGAAAAGTGGTAGTCAAATCTAAAGTTTGTTATTATAAAGATTATCTAATACTATTAGCTACACAAGCAAAGGGGGCTGGACTTAGATGTTTTTTGATAAATTTATGGATATGCTTTCTAACGATCTTGCTATCGATTTGGGTACAGCGAATACTTTGGTCTACGCCAAGGGGTTGGGTATCATTGCAAACGAGCCATCTGTTGTTGCTGTGCAAAAAGACATAAGAGGACTTAAAAGAGTCGTTGCTGTAGGAAAAGAAGCAAAAGAAATGCTTGGAAGAACTCCAGGAAGTATAGTCGCTATAAGACCAATGAAAGACGGTGTAATAGCTGATTTTGAAGTCACAGAGGCGATGCTAAGATACTTTATAGCTAAGGCACATAATAGAAGATCTCTTGTTAGACCTAGAATAATGATCTGTGTTCCCTACGGAATAACAGAAGTAGAAAAAAGAGCAGTTAGAGAATCTGCTGAGTCAGCTGGAGCTAGAGAAGTCTTTCTTATACAGGAACCGATGGCTGCAGCTATTGGTGCCGGACTTCCAATTACAGAACCAGGTGGAAACATGGTCGTAGATATTGGTGGCGGAACTACAGAGGTAGCTGTTATTTCATTGTCTGGAATAGTATTTAGTAAATCTGTCAGGGTCGGTGGAGACAAGATGGATGAGGCTGTTATTAATTATATAAAAAGAAAATATAACTTACTTATAGGTGAAAGAACTGCAGAGAATATTAAAATAAATGTAGGATCTGCATACCCTGATGATGAACCTAGGACTATGGAAGTGAAAGGAAGAGACCTTGTTGCTGGAGTTCCTAGAACTGTTGTTGTTAACTCTGATGAAATAAGAGATGCGTTGTCTGAACCTATAAATGCTATAGTAGAGGCTGTTAAAGGCTCTTTAGAAAGAACTCCACCTGAATTGGCAGCAGATATAGTCGACAAAGGTATAGTCCTTACTGGAGGAGGATCTCTGCTTAGAAACCTTGATATTTTATTAAGAGAGGAAACAGGTCTTCCTGTTATGTTATCTGAAGATCCTCTTACTGCAGTTGTTCTTGGTTCTGGTAAAGCGCTGGATCAGATCGATTCTCTACTAAAAGGTGTAACAATAGAGTAACAGATGCATAATAGAATACTCCAGAAAAAATATAAGGAAATAATAGTCCTGCTGGCAGTTATTCTCGTTATAATTACTGTTAATGCCAGCCATAAAATAGATCGTCAGCTTAGATGGTACGATAAGGCTATCGTATTTGTTACTGCCCCAGTTCAGTATTTATTTAATTCTGCTATTAAGGGTACAGTAAGATTTGTTGATGATTATTTTTTCTTGGTCAATATTAAACAGGATAATCTTCTAATACTTAAAGAGAACAGCTTCTTAAAAAACAGGATACATCAATTGACTGAAGCTGAATTTGAAAATTCTAGACTTAAAAAACTTTTAGTTTTTAAAGAAAGAGTAGGTCTTCCTATGATTTCTGCAGAGGTTATTGCAAAAGATTCAACAGGAGTTTTTAAGACGATAAGAATAAATAAGGGTGAAAAAGATGGAATAATTAACTCTATGCCGGTAGTTAATTATGATGGTGTAGTCGGACAGATAATAAGAGTTTTTGCTGATTACAGCGATGTGTTGTTGATTACAGACCCTAACTCAGATATAGATGCGATGGTTCAGGAAGACAGGGCTAGGGGTGTTGTAGAAGGTCTTGGCAAGAGTGAATGTCGTTTAAAATATTTAGAAAGACTTGATGATGTTAGAAAAGGTGACTTTATCCTAACATCTGGCCTGGAGAGAAGATTCCCTAAAGGCGTTGTTATTGGTCAGGTTCTTAGTGTAAAAAAAGCAAAATATGGAATAACTCAGGAAGTTACATTAAGGCCAAGTGTAGATTTTAATAAAATAGAGGAAGTCTTTGTGGTGGAAGTTAAGTAATGAACTCCATTATATATTACTGCCTGGCTTTTCTTTTTGTTATTATACAAAGTTCTGTGCTTAAACGATTCATACCTTCAAGTATTTTTCCTGATCTTTTATCTGTTTTAATTATTTACGCTGCTATGACCAGAAAGTTTAGACCTGGATTGATCTTTATTATATTTGCTAGTTATGTGTTCAGCCTGCACACCAGTATTAGTTTTTTTATACTTTTGCTTTTTAATATTATTTCCTATTCTGTTGCCAGATATATCAGTCTTAATTTTTATACTAATGATTTGAAGTATTTGTTTTTGAGCCTTTGTCTTCCTATCTTTTTGAGTAAGATTATAATGATGTTCTGGATAGGGATTCACAGTTTTTCTCTTTTTTCCGAACATTTTTTCTATGTTATTGTATGTACTATATTTACATCAGCCGTTGGTGTTCTTCTTTTCAAACTGTTTAATTGGATCGATATAGTTACTAAAAAAATAAATACTGAATCAGTAGTGGAAGAATAATAATGGCTACGACACTAAGTAGAAGAGATGAAGCAAGGATCTATGAACCTAGATATAAATTTTTATATCTAGCTGTATTGCTGTTTCTAGTGTTAATTGTTTCTAGGCTTTGGTACTTACAGCTGTATAAGGGAAAGTCTTTCAATGCATATGCAGAAAAAAACAGAATATGGCAGGAAAAGGATTATGCTCCAAGAGGCATGATCTTTGATAGGAATGGAACACTACTAGTCGATAATAAGCTTTCTTTTGATGTTATAATAAGGTCACAATATCTTCCGGCCGATGATGAAGAATATGAAAAAACTATTAAACAACTTTCATCTTTTTTAAGTGTCCCAGTAGAGGACATAAAACTAAAAATAGCTAAATCTAGTAATCTGCCTCTTTTTTATCCTGTAGTTGTTGCACAGGATGTGGATAGAAACAAGGTTGCTCTTATAGAATCTAATAAGATTTTTATGCCAGGTGTTGACGTAATTGTAAAAAACAAGAGAACATATTTATATGGAGAGAGTACGGCGCATCTTATAGGTTATATAGGTGAAGTAAATAAGACAGAAATGAGTAAGCTGAACATCACATATGATATGAGCAACAGAAAACTGTACCAAGGTGACAACATAGGCAAGTATGGTTTAGAGAGGGTTTGGGATCTAGAACTAAGAGGCTATGACGGAGCAAGATACGTTATAGTTGATGCCAATGGAAGAATGAAGAGTGAGGAAGAAAGTAAGGCTATCTTTGGAGATCTTCCTTCATCAAAGAGTGAGCCTGGAAGGAATATTGTCCTTACAATTGATAATGATCTGCAACAGATTGCATATAAATATTTCAAGGAAGGCAATAAAAAAGGTGCAGCTATAGCTTTAGATCCTCGTTCTGGGGAAGTTTTGGTTATGGTAAGTGCTCCTTCTTTTGATCCGACTGTCTTCTCAAATGGTCTTACTAATGAATTATTTAAAGAGGTACAGAACAATCCTTTTAGACCATTCTATAATAAAACCATTCAGGATCATTACGCTCCAGGCTCTACATTTAAACCTTTTGTTGCTTTGTCTGCCTTGGAAGAGGGAGAGGCTGACGAGAATTCTAGAACGACATGTCTAGGTAGATTATTTTTTGGTAATAGATATTTTCATTGTCGTAAAAAACAAGGACACGGCACTATTGATCTTCACACTGGTATAGTCAAATCTTGTGACGTTGTTTTTTATAAATTGGGAAGTAAATTAGGCGTAGATAACGTCTATAAATATGCATATCAACTTGGCTTATCTCAAAAATCTGGAATAGATTTACCGGAAGAAAGAGCAGGTACTATGCCGTCTACTGATTGGAAGCTTAGACGATTTAACACTAAGTGGATGCCAGGAGAAGATCTCTCCATGGCGATAGGTCAGGGGTTTGATCTAGTTACACCGATACAGTTAGCCAATGCTTATGCAGGAATGGCAACAGGAGTTTTATATCGTCCACACGTTTTAAAGAAGATAGAAGATGTTACTGGTTCACTAATTTATGAACCTAAATCGGAAATAAGACATAGGATAAACATAAGTCCAAAGAGCAAAGAATATTTAATGAAGTCTCTTTGGGGTGTTGTTAATGAACAGGCAGGAACAGCATGGTCATATAGATTGGAAGGATTGGATATGGCAGGTAAGACTGGTACTGTACAGCTTGCAGGTATAAGCGAAGGTGACATTTATAATAAATGTGAAAGTCTTCCAGAGATAAAAAGATATCATGGATGGTTTGTAGGTCTTGCTCCATATGATAATCCAGAAATAGTTGTTGCTGTAATAGCAGAACATTCCTGTCATGGAAGTAGTGGAGCTGCACCACTTGTTAGAGATCTTGTTAAGGCGTATTATGCAAAATATAAATTTGAAAGAGACAAGAACAAACCACCATCAGAAGATTTAATTAAGGCAAATAAAAATGTCGTCGTTCCTGCCGGTAATGGGGAGGGTCAATACGAGTGAGAGCAATAGACTTTTCAAGGATATCAGAGAAACTTACCAAGTATGATTTTAGTATGATTTTTATAAGTATACTAATAACTATTGTTGGTCTGTTCAATATATATAGTGCTACTAATACAGCTTCTATGACTGGAACTCATGGCCTGTTTTTAAGACAGCTTTTGTTTATAGGCATAGGGATTGTAATGATGTTGTTCTTTACTGTCATCGATTATAGAAGACTGGGAAAATCCATATATATAGCTTACGCAATAAACATATTACTTTTGATAGCTGTTCTGGCTGTAGGTCGTTCTGCTTCTGGAGCAAGAAGGTGGTTGGCTTTTGGTCCAATAAGTTTGCAACCATCAGAATTCATGAAAATAATGATAGTGTTAACTTTGGCAAGATACTTCAGTAACGATATGAATTTTGAAGGTTACACTTTAAGAGACTTACTTGTTCCTGCTGCGATAGTATGCATACCAGCTGGTCTGATAATAATAGAGCCTGATCTTGGGAGTGGACTGCTTCTTTTAATGGTTGCCTTTAGTATGTTTTTGTTTGTTAAAATAAATTGGAGAAGTCTTCTCATACTGGCCATAGTTGGTTCTATCTCGTTACCGATCATATATAACGTTGTGCTTAAAGATTATCAGAGGAAAAGGGTTATTATTTTTCTTGATCCAACTCTTGATCCAAAGGGGTCTGGGTATAATTCTATCCAATCTAGAATAGCTGTGGGTAGTGGACAACTTTTAGGCAAGGGACATATGAAAGGAACTCAGACTCAGTTAAATTTTTTACCAGAGCATCATACAGATTTTATCTTTTCTGTTCTTGCAGAAGAACATGGCTTTATAGGTAGTATCTTTTTGATGACATTATATGTGCTCCTTTTTCTTGCAGGTATCAGGATAAGTTCTAGAGCTGGAGATAGATTTGGTGCTCTTGTCGTTATGGGGTGTACCGCTGTTATTTTTTGGCATGCATTTGTAAATACTGGAATGGTTATAGGAATAATGCCAGTTGTTGGAGTAACTCTTCCATTCATGAGTTATGGTGGGACATCCATAATCGTTAATTTTGTTCTAATAGGGATTATTCAGGGTATAGCGATAAGAAGATACATGTTCTGATTTGTTTTCAAAAATCTTAATTTAAGTTTTTAGAGTCGGCAGCTGGGCTTTTTAAGGCTAATTCTAGTGGTCTAAAAGCCGTTTAAGTTTGTTTTCTGCAATTCCACGATTACTGTATGCAGATGCATGTTTGGGGTCTAGCCTAAGAGCTTCGTTGTAATCAGCTATTGCTCCTGTGTAATCGTTCAGTGAAACTTTTGCAACTCCCCGATTATTGTAGATATCTGCATTTTTGAGGTTTAGCGAGATAGCTTGGTCGTAATCAACTATTGCTTCGGCATAATTTTTTAGAAGACATTTTGCTAGTCCACGATTATAGTAGGATCCTGCATTTTGAGGGTTTAGCTTAATAGCCTCATCGTAATCAGCTATTGCTTCAATATAATTTTTTAGGAGACATTTTGCAGCTCCACGATTATTGTAGGTATCTGCATTTTTGGGGTTTATGGAGATAGCTTTGTCGTAATCAGCGATTGCTCCGGCATAATCGTTCATTGAAGCTTTTGCAAGTCCACGACTATAGTAAGTATCTGCATTTTTGGGGTTTATGGAGATAGCTTTGTCGTAATCAGCTATTGCTCCGGCATAATCGTTCATTGAAGCTTTTGCAAGTCCACGACTATAGTAAG
>JBAXWW010000084.1:0-6984 GCA_037128215.1 bacterium
AAAGAATAAATAATGCTGTTGAGATGAAAGCATTGGCATCAAAAATAGCAGATGGTATAAGCTCCTATCTTGGTAATTAATAAGGGAGTTAACAAATGAGACATGATGGAAGAAAATTTAATGAATTAAGAAAAATAACGATAGATCCTTTCTATCTTTCTACAGTTCCGTACAGTGTATTAATATCTATGGGTAACACAAGGGTGCTTTGCTGCGCTACTTTGGACAAAGGCATTCCGAACTGGCTTAGAGGGCAGGGGAAGGGATGGGTTACAGCAGAATATGGGATGCTTCCTAGGTGTTCAAATGAAAGGATACAAAGAGAAAGAAAAACTGTTTCAGGCCGTACACAGGAAATACAACGTCTAATAGGTAGAAGTCTTAGGTCTTCTATCGATCTTGTAAAGCTTGGAGAGAAACAGATAATGATAGACTGTGATGTTATACAGGCAGATGGTGGTACTCGTACAGCCAGTATTACTGGTGGTTTTGTCGCTTTAAATCTTTTGATAAATGATCTTTTAATGAAAGGTGATTTAAAGGAAAACCCTATAATAGAGAATGTCTGTGCAATAAGTGCTGGTATTGTAGAATGTCATAGTGCAGTTATAGATCTGGATTACGAGGAAGATTCTACAGCGGAAGTTGATATGAATATGGTTATGACTTCTTCTCTAAAGTTAGTTGAAGTACAGGGAACTGGAGAGGGCAAAACTTTTTCAAGAACGGAACTTGATAATATCTTAACACTTGGAGAAGAATCTGTTCCTCAACTTATCAAAGCACAAAATCAAGCTATCGCTGAATGGATAGACTTTACTGTAAAGAATAATATAAAATGATATCTTGCTAAGAGGCTTATATGGATCTTTTTAGAGGTATGCTGGTAGCCAGTTCTAATGCTGGTAAACTAAAAGAGATAAGAGAAATACTCAAAGACTATATACACGTAAATATCTTTTCTTTGACTGATCTTGGTGCTGAACCTGTTGAAGTTGAAGAGACTGGCAATACTTTTGAAGAGAATGCTTTAATTAAGGCAAAGTTTTATGCAGAAAAACTTGGATATGTGACATTGGCTGATGATTCTGGCCTTGAAGTTGATTATTTAAAAGGTGAACCGGGTGTTAAAAGTGCACGATACGCAGGTGTTGGCGCAAAGGATTCTGACCTTTGTAATAAAATATTAAAAAAATTAGAAGGTGTCCCTCTAGATAAAAGAACCGCAAGATTTAAGTGTGTAATCTGTTTATATGACCCCGTTGATATGAGTTACCTCTTTTACGAGGGTACTTGTGAAGGAACTATTGCAATAAAAGCTTCTGGTAAGAATGGCTTTGGGTATGATCCTGTTTTTATTCCAAATGACTTTGCACCAAAAACTATCGCTGAACTAAGCTCTAGTATTAAGAATTCTATAAGCCACAGGGGCAGGGCTTTATCCCTTTTAAAAGAAAAATTATTATATTGCTAGTTAGAAGAGGGACTTTATGTCTACGATGAAAAAAATATTATTTTTAATTTTAGTTGTTCTCTCAGCATCAGCTCATGCGTATTATTTTACATATCCATATGGTAAGGGGAATCTTTATTCAGATGCTAGTATTAGTATTGCAAAGGGCACAACTGAGTCTTTTAATCTATATAATCAATATGGAATATCAGATAATCTAGACATTAATTTATGGGTGCCAGATCTTTTTTATTATGATGTACAGGCTAAAGATGGATCTGTTTTCTATAGTAATCCAACGATTGGATATTTTTTTAGCTTTATTAATAATGATGAGAACAAGTTTGGGACATTTGCTAATTTTATGCTTCCTTTCAGAGCTCCTCGTGGCTTAGATGTGGATATGGGAGTTATTTACTCTAGAAGACTTATAGAAAAGTGGAATATAATTACAGGCTTGGATATTCCTTTTTCTAAGTATGTAGAAAACCCAGCTAATGTGACTTTAACTTATATAATTGGTGCTGAATATGCGGGTGCTAATTTGTTCTCTCAATTAGCTTTTAATGTCTCAGAGCAAGTTAAGCCGGATAGGGCCTTTGGTCTGGGAGCACTGTGGTATGTGGAGTATTTAACTAGTGTAGGCGCTCCTTACATAGAGCTTGGGTACGATGCTAAGCCTGTTGAGAATTGGTACCTTCAAATTGGCTTTTATAGAATATTTAATTTGTTATAGCTTCATAAAATTTTATCTTGATTCAGAACAACTTTTAATGATACTACCGATAACGGAAAGATGGGTGAGCGGTTGAAACCGGCGGTCTTGAAAACCGTTGAGGGCGTAAGTCCTCCGGGGGTTCGAATCCCCCTCTTTCCGATTTAATAAAAAATAGCGCACTCTTTGGAGTGCGTTTTTTTTTATTAAATCGGAAAGAGGGGAGTAAGAAGAATTATCTGCAACGTAAGTTGCGGAGTGCTCGAAAGCCTCAGCGTAGCATTTGCGAAGCGAATATAAAAAGATTTATTCCTTAGGCTTCACCTACCGAGCATATGCGAGGGAGGTCATCCCCCTCTTTCCGCTTTTTATTTCTGCTAACCCCTTTACTATCAAGTCTTTTAAGCCAAACATCCCAATGTATTCAAAATTCTATGAAATATTGGTTTTTGGTATTTGCCTCAGAATATTTTTGCTTATCTACATTTATCATCTTAATGTCAGCACCTTTTTCTATGGCGAATTTAAAAAATGCGATAGATTCTTTGACCATTGTATACTCGCCTATTGAGTAACTGTATCCATATCCAGTGTGTTCCTCTTTACAGTCATATGTAGCCTTAAAGAACTGAGAATTAAGGATATCTCCGTACGATATTTCTGAGCTAGAAGGGGGGCTGATCTCCTCCCCATAATGTTTTTTGTCTTTACATTTAACTGCATGACTTGCAACTCCTATAATTCCGCTTTTACCAGCAAGACTGACAAGTGGCCCACCTGAATCTCCATTACTGACATTTGCCCTTTTATAAGGATAGTCTGAAGAGAAAAATTTATAATCTGCTTGACCCACTATTAATATTTGCCCCCAACTCATTTTGTTATTTATTAGCCTTTTTTGCTCATTCAGAGCCAATGATTTTACTTCATTGCTACGAGTAGGTGAAATTTTTAAATTGCTTAGTGTAGAGACTCTTGCAATGGTATTAGTTCCAACTCTTTTTATTCCATCACCAAGAAAAATGCAGTTATGGCAATTTGCGCCATATCCGATAAGTTGAACTGGGTTTCCTGTCTTTAATTCTTCAAAAGAAAGTGGAAGATAGTTTTTATTGTTTTCTTTTGTTATTAAAACTGCAAGATCTGAACCTTGATGCAAAATTATTTTGGCAACCTTAATAACTTGATCATTAATTAACATGGAATTTTTTTCTACACTTAAATAAGGACCAAGTTTTCCTACCGGATCATATTCATATTTACCAAGAGGGCTAAGGCAATGTGCTGCTGTTAACAGGGTGTTTGTTCCTATCCATGTTGCTGTGCAGAAATCATCATCACTCCAATCAGTATAATGATTAGTTGTTAGTTGAACAACTGCCGGAGCATAGCTCTCTTTTACTTCTTGCCCTGCGATAATTAAATTATCAAAGGAGTAGAGGCGACTGGAATAAAATGACATTATAAAAATAATGTACAACATAGAACCCTCTCCTACATACTTATCGGCTTTATGACAGAATCTCTTTAGCTCCTTGCCAGTAGGGCGTTTTTTCACCTCGAAAGTAGTATAAAAATTTATAAAGAGTCTAATCTGTGTGCATTTTGTGTACGAGCATACATGAAAAGGGATTAATGTTGCTTAAAAGAGTATATTGTGGTATAATAAAGACAATATCATTTGAGCTTTTTTGTTGTTAAGAATTAAATAATGTTTTTTTGAGGTACTTATGTTGCATAAATCTTTAATGAGTTCAGCTTGTCTTGTTTTAGTTTTATTAATATCTTTTTCTTGTACACTTAGACGTGTTGTTGGTGGTGTTAGTAGCGCAAAAAATATCACGGCCTTTTCTGTTATTAATGTGACTGGTACGATAACTAACGAGAGCATAATAGTAGCAGTTCCTTTTGGTACAGATATTACAAAATTAGTACCAACAATAGAGATTTCTGAAGGTGCTAGTATAAGTCCAGCAAGTGGAGTCTCCCAGAATTTTACAAATTCAGTAAGCTATACAGTTACAGCAGCAGATGCCACAAAAAAGGACTATGTGGTTACAGTGTCAGCTTTAGGTATGGTGGCTGGAGACATGGCTACTTTTAATGCTGATGGTGTAACTTTTAAAATGGCATATGTACCAGGTGGCCTAACGTTTAAAGCTGGACCTATAGATAGCACTCCTACAACAGTATCCAACTCGTATTGGATTGGAGAGACGTCTGTTACTTATGAGCTTTGGAACGTTGTAAGGCTTTGGGCAACAAATGTAGCACGTGGACCAAATATTTACAGTTTTGCTAATGAAGGATTTAAAGGAAGTTTATTACTTTTAGGGGGAGGAAATATTCAACAACCAGTAACAAAAATCAATTGGCGAGATGCTATGATATGGATGAATGCCCTTACAGAATGGTATAATGAGAAAAACAATACTCAATATACCTGTGCCTATTACATAGATGCTGGATATACAACACCGATAAGAACTTCAACTAATAGTTCAACTATAACTTATACAGCTGATGGTAGCCAGGATGCTCCTTATGTAAAAACAGAGGCTACTGGTTTTAGAATGCTGACAAGTATGGAGTGGGAGCTTGCAGCAAGATATAAAGGTAGTAATAGTGCTGATGGTGGATATGAATGGCCTGTAGGAAGTGGTAAATGGTGGACTCCTGGTAACTATGCTAGTGGTGCAACAGCAGCTTGTACTGATAGGGCGGCTACTAGACTTGTAAGTTGGTTTTTAGACAGTGACGGTGGGGATTCAGGTAGTGTTACTCATGATGTAAAAGGAAAAGCTGCTAATGCACTTGGCCTATATGATATGAGTGGTAATGTTTCGCAGTTTAACTTTGATTGGGGTGTTGGATCGATTGGACTCTATCGAGCAAGACGTGGTGGCGACTATCATACGGATGCTACTGAGCTTAGGCTAGGCATTATACCTGTTATCTTTCCTTATTCTAGCAATACTGATACTATAGGTTTTCGTGTTGCCAGGACGAATCTATAACTTTAAATAGACGATAATTAAATTTTTCTTCTATGTGCGTCAACTTAAAAGACACTTAATGTTGCTTTCTGTAACTCAAAGAGATACATAGGACAGCCTTAAGAGGTATCGCTAATGATTAGTACATCGAATGTGAGCTTGAATTTTGGTGCCAGAAAACTATTTGAAGACGTTAATATAAACTTTACGCCTGGTAATTGCTATGGATTGATAGGCGCAAATGGCTCAGGTAAAACCACTTTTCTTAAAATATTACACGGAGATATCGAACAAAGCACTGGCAGTGTTAATTTTGCACCAACATTAAGACTTTCTATGTTGAAGCAGGACCACTATGAGTTTGATGAGTGTGAAGTTCTAAAGACCGTTATTATGGGCAACAAAAAGCTCATGGACGTTATAGAAACAAAAGATGCCTTATATTCCAAAGAATCTTTTTCTGATGAAGACGGTATTCTTGCTTCTGAACTAGAAGCAGAATTTGCAAAAATGAATGGTTGGGAAGCAGAATCAGAAGCTGGAATATTGCTGTCTGGTCTTGGAATCACAAGTGATTATTATGAAAAACTGATGAAGGAACTAACTGGAACGGAAAAAGTGAAAGTCCTTCTTGCACAGGCCTTATTTGGCCAACCAGATATTCTTTTATTGGATGAACCTACTAACCATTTGGACGCTAAGGCTGTTCAGTGGCTAGAACATTTTTTAATGGATTTTCAGAACATTGTAATCGTTGTTTCTCATGATAGACATTTTTTAAATAAAGTTTGTTCTCATATCGCTGATATTGATTTTGGACATGTCACTATATATAGCGGAAACTATGATTTTTGGAAAACATCCAGTCAGTTAGTTATGCAGTTAAAGGCCGATCAAAATAAAAAAGCAGAAGAAAAGGCTAAAGAGCTTAAAGCGTTTATTCAAAGATTTAGTGCTAATTTGTCAAAATCAAAACAGGCAACTTCAAGACAAAAACAATTAGACAAACTTCAGATAGAGGACCTTCCAGTCTCTACAAGAAAATATCCTTTCATCGGTTTTGACCAGGCCAGAGAAGCGGGTAATGATCTTTTGAAAGTAGAAGGAATTACTAAAAGCATAAATGGTGTTAAATTGCTGGATAATATTTCTTTTAGTTTGAATAAAGGAGACAAAGTCGTCCTTGTTGGTAAAAACGACGTTGCAATAACAACATTATTTCAGATACTTGCTGGAGAGTTAGAGCCTGATTCTGGAACTTATACTTGGGGGCTAACAACAACACTTGAATATTTTCCTCAAGATAATTCCAAATATTTTGAAAGTAAGAAGATAAACTTGGTTGACTGGCTTAGACAGTACTCTGCTGAACAGAGTGAAACTTATATACGCGGCTTTTTAGGTAAGATGTTATTTTCTGGAGAGGAAGCTCTTAAAAAAGCAAACGTCCTGTCTGGTGGTGAAAAGGTAAGATGTATGTTGGCTAAGATAATGCTATCTGGAGCTAACGTTATAATGTTAGACGGACCGACAAGTCACTTGGACTTGGAAAGTATTACTGCTGTTAATGATGGCTTAATACGCTTTAAGGGAACCCTTCTTTTTGCTTCTCATGATCACCAATTTATTCAAACTGTTGCCAATAGGATAATTGAAATAGATGTAAGTGTTAAAGGTGATAAGTATTCTACTTATGATGAATATATGGATCTAGACTAAAAGGTATAGATCTATACTGATAACATTAGAGACGACAACTCTTCCCATCTTTTATATGTTTTTTCTAAGGTCTCTTCACTTGTTTTTAATTCTTCTGTTAG
>JBAXWW010000085.1:0-6933 GCA_037128215.1 bacterium
GAAAACATAAGTTGAGAAAGTAATGTACAGAGCTATACCAAGAGCAGATCCGCTGGATATACCTAGTACATAAGGATCAGCAAGAGGGTTCTTTAGGACTGTTTGAAAAACATAACCAGATAATGCTAGTGATGCACCAATAAGTATTGAAGCTATAAGACGAGGATATCTTATCTGCCACAAGATCAAGCTTCCAGTACTTGAATCATCCAAAGATCCTGCACCGCCAAATTTTAAAGAAAGATATGACGCTATTAAAAGTAGTGCGATTAATCCTGAGTAAATAAAAAACGGAGAGGATAATTTCCTCTCCGTTTTTGTTTTATTAGTATTAAACATGAAACCTATATACAAGTTTACTTGCTAAAAGCAAACCTGTTTATTTACATCATTCCACCCATTCCACCCATGCCACCGCCCATTCCAGCGCCCATGTCCATACCAGCCTTCTTGTCTTCAGGCTTGTCTGTTATCATTACTTCTGTCGTTAGCATCAATGATGCAACAGAAGAAGCATTGATAAGTGCTGTTCTTACAACCTTAGTTGGGTCTATAACACCAGCTTTTATAAGATCTTCGTATGTATTTGTGTGTGCGTTGTAACCAAAAGAAGGACTAGTGTTTGTTCTGATCTTGTCGATAACTATTGAACCATCAACACCTGCGTTATTAGCAATCTGTCTTGCTGGTTCTTCTAGTGCACGTCTTACTATTCTAACACCTGCATTCTGGTCTTCGCTATCAAGTTTTAATGTATCTATCTTTGAAAGAGTTCTTAAAAGAGCAACTCCGCCTCCAGGAACTATACCCTGCTCATGAGCAGCTTTTGTCGCATGAAGAGCATCTTCAACTCTTGCTTTCTTTTCTTTCATTTCTGTTTCTGTAGCAGCACCTATATGAATAACAGCAACTCCACCAACTAGCTTAGCAAGTCTTTCCTGAAGTTTTTCTCTGTCATAATCAGATGTTGTTTCTTCTATCTGCTTTCTTATCTGTTTAATTCTTGAATCGATATCTGCTTTCTTGCCAGCACCATCAACTATTGTTGTGTTGTCTTTGTCGATATTGATCTTTTTTGCTTGTCCAAGCCATTCAACAGTAGCAGTTTCAAGTTTGTGTCCAAGTTCTTCGCTGATTACCTGTCCACCTGTAAGTGTAGCAATATCTTCAAGCATTGCTTTACGTCTATCGCCAAAACCAGGAGCCTTAACTGCAGCTATCTGCAATACTCCACGAAGTTTGTTAACGACAAGAGTAGCAAGTGCTTCACCGTCTACATCTTCTGCTATTATAAGAAGTGGTTTACCCATTTTTGCTGTTGTTTCAAGTATAGGAAGAAGGTCCTTCATATTACTTACTTTCTTCTCAGAAATAAGTATGTAAGCATCATTTAGAGAACAAACCATTCTTTCTGGGTCTGTTACGAAGTAAGGAGATAGATAACCTCTATCAAACTGCATACCCTCAACTGTATCAAGTGTTGTTTCCATTGATTTTGCTTCTTCTACAGTGATAACGCCTTCTTTGCCGACTTTACCCATAGCTTCAGCTATTATATTACCAATTGATTCGTCGTTGTTAGCAGAGATTGTACCAACCTGAGCTATCTCTTTTTGATCTTTTACTGGTTTAGAAAGTGTGTCTAGTTCCTTAATAACGATTTCTACAGCCTTATCTATACCCTTTTTTATTTCCATTGGATTAAGACCAGCAGCAACTGCCTTTACGCCTTCTCTGTATATCGCCTGTGCAAGAACTGTAGCTGTTGTTGTTCCATCACCTGCAACATCAGAAGTCTTGGAAGCAACTTCCTTAACCATCTGTGCGCCCATATTCTCAAATTTGTCTTCAAGGTCTATTTCTTTTGCAACTGTTACACCGTCTTTTGTTATTGTTGGAGAACCATAACTCTTGTCTATAACTACGTTTCTTCCTCTTGGTCCCAATGTTACTTTTACAGCATCTGCTAGTATGTTAACACCGTTAAGTATTTTTGCTCTCGCTTCATGTTGAAAAATTAATTGTTTAGCCATTTTAAATATACCTCCTGATTTTTATTCTTAAATTAGTTCTCTATTACGCCAAGGATGTCATCTTCTCTCATAATAAGGTGCTCTTCATTAGAGATCTTTACCTCTGTTCCTGAGTATTTACTAAAAAGGATCTTGTTTCCAGCTTTTACTCCAGGAGTTACTCTGTTTCCATTGTCTAATAATTTTCCATTTCCTACAGCAACGACTATACCTTCAACTGGTTTTTCTTTAGCTGTATCTGGAATGATTATACCGCCCGCTGTTTTTGATTCTTCCTGCACTCTTTTTACAAGAACACGATCGTTAAGTGGTCTTACTTGCATTTTAATGTCCTCCTTAAATTACTGATTTTTTATATATGTTAAAAAATAAGTTCAAAATCGGTCACAGCCCAATATGGATACCCCTTGTTTCAAAGTCAAGGGCAGGCGGTCATCTCTTATAGCAAAAATGCCTGAGACTCGCAACTAGAAAGACTGACGTTATTTAAGACGAAACTCAGCTTTTTCAAGATTGGCCTTGATTTCTTTGCATTTTTTCAAAGCTAGCTCAATATCTATTTTCGGTTTAACAGCACTTTCGTTCAATTTTGATATCTCATCTAAATAACTTAAAAATTCTGTTTGGCCCTTATACTTACCTTCTGGATAATATATTGGATCATTAATTAATGTTACTACTGAATTTAACGCCAGAAGATCCTTTTGGGTAATAGTTTCTGCTGTCTTATTTAGAATATTATATAAAGCGAAATCTATTAAGATGTTCGTCTCTACGTTAAGTCCTCTAACACCTGTATATCTTTCAAGAATAAAGATGACATCATCAATATCGATTCTGTGGTTAGCATATATGACCTTTTCCTGAGCCATTTTAGTAATTTCTTCTAATTTAGTGTAATTTCCATTCTTTAGCTGCGTATAAAGATCTGCTTTTTGAATAACACCTATTGCTTCATTAAGTATTAAGACATCTCTTTCGCTAATGACCGTAGGGATATATTCAGATAAAGCATCCAATAGATCATTAGCATTATCTAGAGTTACACCTTTATTTAATAATTCTATTATTCTCTGTTCAGGTTTTTTATCACTCTCTTTAACTATCAGGCGATCATTCGTGAATTTCTTTATTTCAATTATTTTTGATTGCAATCCATCACCATCAGTAAGTCGAACATAGCTCGCTTCAAGCTTTTTGTTATCAGGAAAAAAAGTAACGCCTTTATCTTCAGATATAAAGTAGGGTCTTTCTGAACCTTTTTGAGAAATATGAACTGTAAAAAGTAAAGAACCTCCTGGCTTTAATATCCTTAATAATTCATCTAAGGTATTCTTCATCATGTCTTTATCGTCATATTCATAATCTAGGACTGACGCTGTACTAAATATCATATCAAAAGACTGGCCTGGAAATTTAGTATCGTTGATAGAACGTTCAAAATAGTATTTTTTTGATTTAAATTCTTCGCTCAAACTAATATCTAGACCATATGCGTCTATGCCTTTTTCTCTAAGTTTAGAAACAAAATTACTTTCTCCCATTCCTACATCTAAGACTTTTTTACCACTCAACATATCTAACAATCTCGGTATGTAGACTTGTTTATCAGTCTTTTCAGTTTTAGTTCCGTTTTTTGGACCAAACAAAAACATCCCATACGTACCTGCTATATTTTCAAAAAATCTATTCGTAACAGCATAATTTATTTTAGAACCATTCTCTTTTGAAATAACAATATAGCCATTATTAACAACTTCAACTTTTCTAGTTAGTCCTGATTCTGGTCCTGTTGGTTTTGGTACTGCAGGCTCTGATTCTGGTTTTAGCTCTGGCTGCATCTCTGTCTTTGCTAGTTTATAATTTACCGCTTTGGTGCTTTTTTTATTCTCAACTTGAGCATAAAAAATAATGTTCCCATTAAGCCTAAACGGTAACGCGTAAATATTATATACACTTACATTCGGTAGATTTAATGAACTATAGTCAATATTAACGTCAGCAGAAGAAAGTGGAAGAGTCAACTTCTCACCACCAGCATACGTATACATTATAGAACAGCCTATTATTTCTTGGCTGTTTATATTGTACTTTACTGATGTTTTATCAAATCCCTTTATTATGTCATCAGAGGTAATTTCTTTATGGGTACTAGAATAGATTGGATTAGAAAGGAAAAAACCTTTCTCTGTTTGTAACATAATAACTAAAGTTTTTCGAAACATGCCAAGCACATTAGTTGTGTTATTGATAAGCAGTTTTCCCATTGCTAAAGGCTCTGGACTTAACATCCTATAATCTATAACAGTTTGTTTTATATTATTCTCCGACTTAGCGTATCTGATAAAAACATTATCCATCCCCTTGAACTTTTCCCAGTTAAAAATTTCTCCATTGTATGTGCACACAGATCCATCTTCAGGATGATTAATAACTGGTGATACATCCTTAAGTTCAGGAAACTCTAGAGAAGGGTTTACAAGAAGCTGACCTTTTGAAAAATTCGGAGAATACTTCCTGTCCAAAACTAAATACATAAGGTTTGGAATAGAAGAAATGTTTTTATTATTATAAAGATTATCAAAATTATATACGACGTAAGAAAGATCTTTCTCTGGAGTACTTTTTGACTGTAGAAGCACAGAGCTTTCATTAGTAACTGCTTTAAAAGAATTTACTAAAGCTTGGAATGGCTGTGGGTCATATTGTGTCATAGCAACGTTATTAACAGTCTCTTTATTTTCAAATAATGTTCCAAATAGCCATGAATCGCTTAAATTCAGTGCAGACAGTGTCAGCCCTTTTTGTTTCATCTTCTCAACAATACCATTTGTAACGTTTACTTCCGTTACATTCCCCAAATCAGCCTCTGCTTTATTATTAACGATGAGTGTTTTTATATTATTGTATTGATCTTCGTAAAAATGGTAATTAGTTTTGTAGTATGAATTCCCTGCACTCGGCTGACGTAATAAGTCTGTCATGTAAGACCCAAAAACATTATTTTGTCTGGTATATTTATTGAATAAATTAAAGCAAAAGGGATCTAAAAGAGCCTCTTTTGATCCAAATGGAAGATCTCCCTTGTATGCATTTACTCTGTCTATTATTTCTTGGTGTGGAGCCTTTTTAATAAGATATAATAGGTCTTTTGAATCCTTTGAAATACCTATCATACCAAGTTTCCATCTATTATATAAGACAACACGCTCGTCTATGTCCAACAATAATAGGTAAGATATCTGTGGAGACAATGCTCCAGTTACCAGACCCAATTCTCCACCTACAGATATGTAAACACCTTTTTTTAACTTATCAAAAATAGGTTTGGATAGAACTAAGTTTGTTTCGTTAGAAAAGACACAACTTAAATGTTTCCAGTTAATGTCTTCTATTAATTTTTTGTTATTTACTCTTTTATCACTAGGAAAAATATTTTGATCTGAGCCAGTATTATTTTGGGCATAAATAGTATTGAACAGAGGTAGGTAAAAAAATAGTAACAATAAAGTGTGTCGTACTCGTAGCATTATATCAACCAACCTATAATGTTTATCAGCATGTCCCTATAAAAGACACACTCCTGTCTCAACTCCTTTAAAAAATGCAATAAGCATGCCTTAAGAAATCTTTATAATTTTAAGTGTTTACGGTGGTCTAACTGTTTTGGGCTGTTTAAAAAGCAGGTACCTGTACTAAAATATAACCATTAAGAATCAGCTATAAAATTTTGTTCATTTCCTCATCATAATATTTTTTGTAAAGAACATCCCACTCCCTTGAACCTTCATAAACGCCTTTCTTAAGGGACCCAATTCTTTGTCTTACTATATCGTCTACTTTTTCATCTTTAGAAAAATAATCTAACAAGACCCTTTTTGCCTGTTTTATTGCTTTATCATCGTCTTTGTAATCAACTAGATTGTCTTTCCATATACAGTCAGTAAGTATATGGGCAAGGTGAGAGATTCTGTCTTCGCTAAAAAGCATTAAAGTATAAACCCCTTTTTCTTTGCTATTTCCTTCTTTAACATGCCAAAGAATTTTGCCTGATTCATTCCAGCGCTGCTGAGCTCTGTTTTATGGACTTCTAAAAGCTTTTTTGCTTCAAGCTCTATTGTTTCTTCTTCTTTAAGATTTTTTTCAAGTTCCTGAATCATTCTTTTAAGAACAGCACCCTCTTCAGCCTTAAAAATTATTATATTTTTGTCCTTAAGGTCCCTAAGGATCTTTTCGCAGATATGTTGTGTTTGGCTAGTGTTCAGTTTCATAAGCAGGTGCAATATACAAATAGAGTTCTCTGGAGTCAAAAACTATTATTACTTTTTTATTTCCGCTCTTTGTGCTATTTCAATCTCTATGGCTATAACAGTTTATTCTAATATCAGACAATTACTTACCCTTGAAGGTGTAAAAGCTAAAAAAGGTATCCGCATCAATCGCGATGATCTTGGAATAAAACAAGACGCATATTTGGTTGTAGAAGATGGTCTTGTTAAAGAGATCGGTTCTTCTAAAAAAGCACCAACAGCAGACAAGAATATTGATTTAAAAGGCGCTGTAGTGCTTCCTGCTTTTGTAGACTCACACACTCATATAACTTTTGCAGGTTCAAGGTCCAATGAATTTGAAATGCGCTCAGAAGGCAAAACATACATAGACATTGCAAACGCAGGCGGCGGAATTATCTCTACAGTTAATGCCACAAGAAAAGCACCCTTAGACGAGCTATACAATAATACATTAAAGAATATTAAAAGACTTAATAAATTCGGTGTTGCAGTTATAGAGGCTAAAAGTGGTTACGGGTTGGATATGGAGACAGAGATAAGACAACTTGAAGCTATTGCTAAAGTAAGTAAGGATTATCCACTACTGATACCAACTTTCTTGGGGGCAC
>JBAXWW010000086.1:0-6889 GCA_037128215.1 bacterium
CATCCAGCGGGCTTGTGAATATAGCTAAGATCAAAGTAAAGGATCCAAGGATAGACAAATTATCTGAGATCTTTAAGCCTAAAAAGACTACTTATGCTGATTTTGAGCTTGTTGACTACAATAGGGCTCATGATTCTTCTGATGCAACACTAGGTAGTGCTAACCTTATAGCTCGTTACAGAGAGCTTGACGCCATAGTTTTGGTGCTTGGTGTTATAGAGGACACCGCTTTTATAGTATCTGAACTGGACGATATAAGAATGGAACTGAATCTTTCTGATGTAATGATACTGGAAGCAAAGATACAGAGAATGAAAAAGGGTACCTTTGATAAAAAAGAGATGTCCCTGTATGAGGGCATACTTGCCAAACTTGAAGCTGATGAACCTATAGATAGACATTCTTTTACAAAGGAAGACATGAGGTTTTTGTCTTCTTATCAGCTTTTTGCATTAAAACCTATTATGGTTACTGTGAATGTAACAGAGGGATTACTCTCTATACCTTCATCTTCAACATCTTTTGGAAAGAACAATTTTCCACACATATTTATATCAGCAGAAATAGAGAAGGAACTTAACTCTTTGGGAGAAGCAGAAAAAAAAGATTTTTTAAAGGATCTTAATTTGTCAGAGGGTATATCTGATAGATTTGTAGGGCTATTATATGAGACACTTGATCTTATTTCTTTTTATACAGTTGGTGAGGATGAGGTTAGGGCTTGGAGTATCACGAGAGGTGATACCGCTTTGTCTGCCGCAGGAAAAATACACAGTGATATAGAAAGAGGCTTTATAAGAGCCTCAACATTAAAATATGATGATTTTATGAAGTACGGTGATGAAAAGAAAGCTTCTTTGGCTGGTCTTGTAAGGAGTGAGGGAAAAGAATATATCGTTCAGACAGGGGATATTATTCACTTTAAATTCAACGTGTGAGGTATTTGATGTTGCCCAAACTTATCCTTTTAACTAACGACGATGGTGTTAATTCAGATGGAATAAAGGCTCTTAAAAAAGCACTTGATCCATTGGGAGAAGTTGTCGTCTTTGCTCCTGATTCAGAAAGATCAGGGTCTGGACATTCGCTTACCATGCACGAACCTGTAAGAATAAAGGAGTTGGAAAAAAATATTTTTTCTGTTTCTGGTTTTCCAGCTGATTGTGTTTATGCTGCTCTTCATGGAGTTTTAAAAAGAAAACCAGATATGATCTTTTCTGGTATAAACAGGGGCGCCAATATGGGTGTAGATGTTTATTATAGTGGTACAGTTGCAGGTGTAAGACAGGGGGTTATAGATGGACTCAGTAATGGCATCTCTGTCTCTTTAGTCGTAGACAAAAATGAAACTCAGTTTTTTTGGGATGATGCAGCTAATTTTGTCAAAGATCTGGCCATAAAGATGTTAAACAACGGGTATACAGGAGAAGGATTTATAAACGTTAACTACCCAAATATATCAAAAGATAAAATAAAAGGTGTAGCTATAACGACGATGGGAGATCGTCACTATGTTAAGGAAGTCAAGTGGGGTAAGGATCCAAGGGGTGGAGATTACTGCTGGCTGTGGGGGGACTACGCAAATTTTAGCAATATACCAGGAACTGATTGTGTCGCAGTAGATAATGGTTACATATCTGTTACTCCTATATTGTTGGATGTTACAGATCGGTCTATGGTCGATGAATTAAAAAAATGGAACTTATAGAATGATCCTAAAAATACTTCTTACCTTGTTTATGATCTCTTGCAATGCAGAGTCACGAGGTATGGGGTCTGTGTTCAAAGGTGAAGAAGTCCAACAAGTCGCTCCCTCTACTGATTCTGACAGAGACACTACAGAAAAGGATACAAAGGGGAAGGACTCAAGTTCTAATAGTTCCACTTCTAGTAGTTCTAAGGCTGGTGCTTCTGGGGTCTTTGGACCTCGTTTAGATGAACCAGACGATAATTCTGCTATGAATAATTCAAAAGCTTCTAGCGTCTTTATAGGTAAAGCCAATAAGGCTTCCAAAGAAGCTAAAGAAAATAAAGATGATAAAGAGGTTATAGAAGTAAAAGAGGATGATTTAAAAGAAGATTATTCAGGTAAAGAATTTTTATGGCCTGTAGAAACAGGTCAAGTCAGTTCTTTTTATGGCTGGAGGAGCAGTAAAAGATTTCATGATGGTATAGATATAAGTGCTCCAAAAGGTACAAAGGTGTTCGCTGCTAAAGATGGAAAAGTTGTTTATAGCGGTAATAAAATAAGTGGTTATGGTAATATGATCGTTTTAAAGCATGAGTCTAAAATATACTCTGTTTATGCTCATAATAGTGTTAATAAGGTATCCAATGATGATGTCGTAAAAAAAGGTGATGTAATAGCCCTAGTTGGCAAAACTGGTCGTGCAAGAGGACCGCATCTTCATTTTGAAATAAGAAAAGAAAAATACAGCGTTGATCCGCTAAAATATTTTACTTATTCAGATAAACGTAAATATGGTTTTGTTCACGAGTTTAAATAAGGAGTGCTGTCAAATGATAAAAAAAGACAAAGACAAGGCTGATGTTGGTTCTCATATTGTTACTTATTGTTCAAGGTGTGCTCACGACGTAAATCATGTCGTTGTTGCTCATGGTGCTGATGGGCTTGTTGCAAGAGTAAAATGCATAGTTTGTTCCTCTGAACATAATTACAAAAAAACTAAAGTAGAACGTTCTTCATCACCTAAAACATATTCTGCTGCTTCTAGTATAAGTAAGTTAAGCCAGGTCCCTGCTAGATGTAATACAAAACTATGGGAGCAGGCAAAGGCTGGTGCTAAGAATAAAGTCCCTCTTGAATACACAATGAATAAAAAATTTGAAAAAGATAATCTTATATATCATTCTACAATGGGAGAGGGCGTTGTAATGAAAGCCTATGACAATAAAATAGAAGTAATATTTAGCACCGATATAAAAGCACTGGTCCATAACAGAAAATGAAAGTATCAGGTTTTACATTCGTAAGGAATGGGATCAAGTTTGATTACCCTTTTAGGGAATCAATATTGTCTATACTTCCTCTTGTTGATGAAATGATAGTTAATGTTCCAGACTCAGAAGATGAAACTTTAAAGGCTGTGCAGAATATTGTGGATCCAAAGATACGAATAATCCAAACAAAGTGGGCAGGTGATGTTCCTTCTGGTGGTAAGATATTATCACACCATACTAATCTTGCTCTTAAGGAATGTACTGGTGACTGGTGTCTATATATACAGGCTGATGAGATTATAAGTGAACAGGATTACGGAAAAATAAGAAAAGCGATGGAAGAAAATCTTTCTGATAAGAGAATAGATGGACTTCTATTTGATTACACCCATTTTTATGGTTCATATGATTGTATCGCTGTTGCTAGGAACTGGTATAGAAGTGAAGTTAGAATAATAAGGAACAAAAGAAACATCGTCTCTTTTGCCGATGCTCAGGGGTTTAGATATACAGACGACAGCAAGGTGCCTGTTGCTTATACCGGTGCAAAGATATACCACTACGGTTGGGTAAGACCTATAGATTCAATGAGGACTAAGACAATTGCTATGGATCGTCTGTGGCATGGGACTAAAAAAGATGATGAGAATAAAGACCTTGAATATAAGTCTTCGCAGTATGGTCTTAGAAAATTCAAGGCTAAACACCCAGAAATAATGAAGGCTCGTATAAAAAAACAGGACTGGGTCTTTAACTATAAATCAAAAATATCAACTTACAGGGAGTTTAGGTACTGGACCTCTGATCTATTCGAAAAAATAACAGGCTTAAGATTCTTTGAATATAAAGGCTATAAGCTCATAAAAAAATGAATATTAAAGATGTTGAAATAATAGTTGTCGATCTTAAATATCCGATGAATATAGGGAATGTCGCCAGGATAATGTCCTGTTCCGGCTATAAAAAACTGACACTTGTACGTCCTTGTAGTACCTGGAACAATATGGACGCTATAAAATTCTCTCTTTTTGGTAAAGAGATATTGGATTCTGCCAAGATTGTTGATGATCTAGATGCCGTTAAAGGTAAAGACACAGTCCTTTTTGGCTTTTCCAGACGTATAGGAAAAAAAAGAAGTTCCCCTGTAATGTTGAGTGAACTATGGAATTTTTCATCTAAATTTGATCTTAATAAGAAGATAAAACTCGTTTTTGGGGGTGAGTCTTCTGGGCTTACAACAGAGGACTTGAATATCTGTGACCACATAGTAACAATAGACCAAGATGTTATAGCCAACTCGCTGAGCCTGCCAACAGCAGTTGCCATTGCTCTATATGAATTTAAGAGATCATATGTGCTTTCTGGCCAAAGAAGGGAAAAACCATCTAAAAAACTTGATATTGGGCAGGCGGGTATGCTACACGACAATGTCAAAGAACTCTTGAAGAATATAGAGTTTATTGATAATAGGGACAGCAAACGAGTGATGGCTAAGATAACGGACATAATAAATAAACTGTCCACAAATGAGGTTAGGCTTCTTCATTCAATACTAAAAAGAGTTAAATAATGACAAAAACTAGAGAAGATTGGAAGAACAGGTTCTTTACTCCAGAAGAGATTGCCCAAATGGAGGCGATCTTTAATGAGTATTTCTTTGATAAATTAAATAAGGACGAGAATATATATTTTGAAGGATATTATGAGGATGAAGTTTGCTACCTTACTCTTATATTAAAAAATAGTGATGAGTCTTTTTATTACCCTTTTGAAACATCTTTATCTTTAAAGGATAATCCAGATATTTCAGCAGAAGAGGCAAGATTGTCACTAATGGACTTTATAGGAACATATTTTGATGATTACTTTACAGAGAACAGGGATGCTTTTGTTCTAATAGACTGGACTTCATACAAGGTAGAAGACCTTAATATTTATGCACGTGGTCAGGTTATAAATAAAAAGCTTGAAAATATGGCTGATGATATCCTAAAATCAGCCGGCTTTACACCAGAGGGTGAAAAGGTAAAGAAAAAGGAAAAAATCTAGGAGGATTTTTATATGGCAGATATGATAAAGGTAACACTACTAAGATCAGGTAATTTGATAATAATGGACGGAGAGTTATATCATGTCCAGGCTGTTGAACATAGAACACCTGGTAAGGGTAACGCCTGTATGCAGACAAAATTAAGGAACCTTAAAAGTGGCAATACTATGGATAAACGTTTTCTTTCTAATGAAAAAGTGGAAAAGGCACAGCTTGATAACATCAGCATGGAATTTCTGTATAAGGAAGAACATGGCTATGTTTTTATGAATACAGAAAATTATGAACAGGTCCATCTTGATGAAGAAACCATAGGCGAAGGTATTGGGTATTTACTTCCAAATACAAAAGTACAGGTTGAGTTTTACGACGGTAAAGCTGTAGGTATAGAGTTTCCTCAGACAGTTGTTCTAAAAGTTATGGAGACGGAACCTTTTATGAAAAGAGCTACTGCTTCTGCACAGGTAAAACCGGCAATTTTGGAGACTGGCCTAAAGGTTATTATTCCTGGTTTTGTTGCTGCAGGTGAATTGGTAAGAGTTAACACAGAGACTGGTGAGTACGTAGAAAGAGCTTCCAGTTACGATGAATAAGATATTTCGTGTTTTTTTTATTATAAGGTTTTTTTTACTCTTTCTTAATACACTACTGTTTACACTACTGGCACTTCTGTTCTTTTGGTCCAGATACACCAGTCTTAATATAGATTACTATTTGATGAAGACTTGGGGACTAAGCAGTACTTTAATTTACGGTATAAAGAGAAAAAGAATATTAAGTGATGACGAGAATGATTTTGTAGGCGTCTATGTAGCACCTCATTCTAGTTTCTGGGACATAATAATATTGGGTTCAGAACTTAAAGGTTTTTTTGTCAGTAAGGCAGAAGTCCTTAAGTGGCCTGTTATAGGTCTTGGTGCCAGATTTGTTAGAACGGTTTTTATAGACAGAGAAAAAGGCGTTTCTGCTCTAAGGTCCATGGAAAGATCAGCTGAAAAGACCTTTAATAGAGGTAACTCTTTAATAGTTTTTCCAGAGGGTACACGTTCTTATGATCATATGCAGCATCTAAAGTCTGGTCCATTCCATGTCTCTTTTAGCACCGGTAAACCTATAAAACCTGTAATAATAAGCTATCATCCAAGACAGAATGTTGTACCTAGAATAAAAGGTAATTTTATAAAAGAGCTTTTCCAGCAGTCGATGATCATAAAAGATACTTTTGTAATTATACATACATTGCCTAGAATAGAACCTAAAGGGTTTAAGTCGGTAGATGAACTTAAAAAACATGTTCTACAAGTAATGGATGAGAATTATAAGAGACAGCAGAACTAGTTCTTTAAACAGTGTTTGCCAGTTAATTTAAATATAGCAGCGTCAATATCCTTTATGTCTGTATATCCAATAAATCTTTGAGCTTCTTTTCCTTTTATGTCCATTAGCACATACGTAGGGGTGCCTAACATCTGTAGTTTTTGTACTGTATAAGCAAACTCTGGGTCTGATGTGTCTATTGCTCTAAATTCTATGTTTTTCCCATCACAGGAGTCTTTTAGTTTTTTTATAAAAGGCATCATCTCTTCGCAAGTTTCACAGTCCAGAGAGATCATAGATATAAACAGAGGTAATTTATTAGGTGTTATCATCTTATCTGCACCTAAAGGCATATTTTTTTGCTCTGACATTTTTATTACATCGCCAAACAAATTAAGAGCAAATAGTAAGATTAACAGTACCAATGCTTTTTGAAGTATTATGATAAAATATTTATTGTTCTTTGTGAATTTAGAGAGCTGTTCAAAGAACAAAGTTGATATTATTAGTGGTGTAGAGATACCAAGCCCAAACAAGAATAAAAGTGAAGCTCCACTAAAC
>JBAXWW010000087.1:0-6783 GCA_037128215.1 bacterium
CCTTTGGGTAAGAGCAGACTTATTTACTCTAGCACATCGTCAGATGATGATTGTGTCGTTATTTATGCTATAGGTTTTTCTGCATATATAGCTAAAGTGGCAGCAGAAGAATTTGTTCGCGACAATCCTAATTCAAAAATAAAAGTTTACGACGCCAGATTTATCAAACCATTAGATAATGAACTTATATTAAAAGAAGTAAAAAGAGCTAGGTCTTTTATAAGTGTAGAAGAAAATGTTTTAGCCGGTGGATTTGGTTCTGCTGTTCTAGAATGTATAATAGACGCTAACAAGACTTGTGAGGTCCCGTTTTATAGGTTGGGTATAGAGGATAGATTTATCGATCACGGAACTCAGGCAGAGTTAAGATCAGAAGCTAATATAGACGTAAAAGCTGTTTACGAAGAAATAAAAAAAGCGATAGGAAAAGAAATTTGGGTTCAAAGACCACAGAATCAAAGTCAAATTCACCATTGATAAAACCAGAACTAGCACTGGTTGAATCTGGTCTTGCAAAAGACCTGGTTCATGCCCGATCCCTAATGTCTTGTGGCTTGGTTTTTTTTGGTGATCAACTTATAAATGCAAATAGCAAAATAACAGAACAGATGCTTGCCTCACAGGGCTTAAGAGTTAAATATAAAAAAGAATATGTTAGCAGAGGGGCTGTTAAGCTCGAATCTGTTTTTAAATCATTTGACCTTAATGTTAATGGATTTATTTGCATGGACATTGGAGCCTCTACTGGTGGTTTTACTCAATTGCTCCTACAAAAAGGAGCTGCTTCTGTTTTTGCTATAGACGTTGGAAAAGGTATACTGGATCATAAATTAAGAACAGATAATAGGGTTAATGTAATGGAAGGGATAAATGCTAGATTCTTAAATGAACATGAGCTTATAAAAAAAGAGATAAAGGATGAGAGCATCGATATCTGTGTTATGGACCTTAGCTTTATTTCTTTGAAATTAATTATTCCGAATATCTATCAATATATAAAGAGGGGCGGATATCTTATCCCTCTGATAAAGCCACAGTTTGAAGCACCAAGAGACAAAATAGAGTCTGGAGGTGTGGTCAGAGATCCTTTAGTTATAGAAAAAATAATATCTGATATTAAAGAACTATTAGAAAATATGGGGACAGAGATTCTTAAAGTAGTCCCATCAGAGATAAGAGGCCCAAGTGGTAATTTAGAGTATTTTTGTGTAACAAGAAGAAAGCTATGATATCATCCGATTAGTCAGTTCTAATGAAGGGAGGAGGGCTTTATGCAAAGAAGGGAGGCACTGTTCTATAGCGAATTAAGTGATAAGAGCGTAAAATGCGGACTATGCGGCCATAATTGCAAAATAGCTGATTCAGGTCTTGGAATTTGTAAGGTTAGAAGGAATATTGATGGAAAACTCTATTCTTTGAATTATGGCAAAATAGCAGCGTTGATGATCGATCCAATAGAGAAAAAACCTCTTTATCATTTTTATCCTGGCTCCAAAACATTATCTCTTGCTATGCAGGGCTGTAATTTTAAGTGTAGTTTCTGTCAGAATAGCAATATCTCTCAGGTTTCTGAGACTTCAGATATAACAGGGGAAGAGCTTTTTCCTGACGATATAATAAAAATAGCAAAAGCAAAGAACGTAGATATTATTTCCTATACGTACACCGAACCGACTATTTTTTATGAATATATGATAGAAACAGCAATGCTGGCTAAAAGCGAAGGGATGAAAAATGTTGTGGTAACAAATGGTTTTATTAATGCAGAACCATTAAGCGAATTATTAAAATTTACTGATGCTTTTAACGTTGATCTAAAAAGTTTTAGAGAGACGACATATGAGTCTGTTATAGGTGGTAGACTTGACCATGTTCTCATGACTTTAGAGGCTGTACATAGGAGTAAAAGTTGGCTGGAAATAACTACTTTATTGATTCCAGGAGTAAATGATTCTTATGAAGAGAAAGAAGATATAGCTAGTTTTATAGCTAATATGGATAAAAACATACCTTGGCATATCAATAAATTTTATCCTCACTATAAAATGTTGGGCAAAACTCAGGAAACAGATCTTGAGGCTTTAAAAGAAGCTTATGTTATAGGAATTGGCGCAGGGTTAAATTATGTCTATGTAGGTAATACAATAGATAAAAATTATTCATCAACCTTTTGTCCAGATTGTAAAAAAATGGTAATAGAGAGAGAAGGTTTTAGTGTTTCTGCAAATCAGGGAGAACTAGAGTCTTTAAAAGGAAAATGTCCTTTTTGTGGATCAGGTATTGATGGTAGACTGTAGTAATAATTAATTTGGAGGTTAATATGGAAAAAACGGTTTTGTTGATTCTAATAAATGACAGAAAAGAAGCTGCTGTTACTGTTCAAAAGATACTTACTGACTGGGGTTGTACTATAAAAACAAGACTTGGTTTGCATGATGGTGTTTTAGACACTTGCACAAACAGTGGTCTACTTATTTTAGATATCGTAGGTGAAAAAACAAAAAATGATGAAATGGTGAGAAAATTAAACCTACTTAAGAATGTAAAAGCTCAGTTAGTTAATCTTTCTGTTTAAAGTACCATAAGAATAATTATACCGAGTATTATTCTATATACAGCAAAGGGTGTTAGCTTTATTTTTGCTACTAGTTTTAATAGGAACAAGATCGAAGCCCATCCAACTAGAAACGAGACTATAAAACCTATTAACATAATTACAACTTCATGTGCTGTAAATTGATGGCTTGTCTTTAATAACTCATATCCTGTAGCTGCGAACATTGCAGGTACTGCGCATATAAAAGAATAACTTGCGGCTTTTTTATGGTCCATTCCACAAAATATACCACCAGAAATAGTCGAGCCTGATCTGCTCATTCCAGGCCACAAGGCTAGACACTGGAATAATCCAACAGAGATGGCTTTTTTATATCCGATATTTAAATTATGCTTTGTTCTTCTGTGATAATAGTCGGCAAAGATCATAAGAACGCTACCAAGCAATAATCCGATAGCAACAGTAAATGGGCTGAATAGATATTTTTTGATAACGCCGTGTAGAAGAAATCCAATTAATAGAACTGGCAGGGTTGTCATTGTTATATGAATAATATTTGGGAATGTATTCAAATTTGGTCTTGGCTTTATATACTCTTTGAAATTATCTCTATATACTATTATTACAGCAAGAATAGATCCCAACTGTATTGCGATATCAAATGTCTTTGCAAACTCTCCACTAAATTCCAAGAGGTTTCCTGTAATTATAAGATGTCCTGTTGAAGAAACTGGTACAAATTCAGTTAGACCCTGAACTATACCTAATAATATTGCTTTTATAAATTCATTCATTACAGTCTCCTTAATTTTTCTTTGAGGAATACACCAGTTTTGGAATTTAAATCTTCAGAAACTTCTTCTGGTGTTCCGTTAGCTATTATCTTTCCGCCTTGTTCTCCTCCATCTGGTCCGATGTCGATAATATAATCTGAACACTTAATTACTTCAAGATTATGTTCTACAACTATTATTGTATTTCCCTGATCCCTTAATTGGTGAATGACATGTATCAATTTCTTTATGTCATCAAAGTGTAAGCCTGTTGTTGGCTCATCAAGTATATATAAGGTCTTTCCATCAGATCTTTTTGAAAGTTCTTTTGAAAGTTTTATCCTTTGTGATTCACCACCTGATAATGTAGTTGCTGACTGCCCAAGTTTTAAGTAACCTAAACCTACGTCAGAGAGAACCTTTAATTTTGTATATAACATCCTTATGTTCTTAAAAAATTCAAGTGCTTCCTCAACGGTCATGTCTAGTACTTCGTATATGCTTTTTCCTTTATATTTTATTTCTAATGTTTCTCTGTTGAATTTTTTGCCACTGCAAACATCACATTTTACAAAGACATCAGGCATGAATTTCATCTCTATTTTTATCATTCCTTGCCCTTCACAAGCCTCACACCTTCCACCGGTAACATTAAAGGAGAATCTGCTTAATTTATATCCTCTTGTCCTTGAATCTGGAAGTTTTGCAAATAGGTCCCTTATTGGAGAGAAAAGATCTATATATGTAGCAGGGTTTGATCTTGGCGTCTGGCCTATAGGTGATTGGTCTATGTCGACTATTTTATCTATATGTTCTAATCCTTTTATCTTTGATTTTTTTATACTTGGATCATTAAATAATCTATGTATCTCTGGTACGAGCGTATCTGTGATTAAAGAACTCTTACCACTACCTGAGACACCTGTTATACAGGTTATTAAACCTATAGGAAAAGAGACTGTAACATTTTTTAGGTTGTGAGTATTTACATCACTGATGGTCAACAGCTTGTTTGTTTTTTGTTTTCTCTTTGGGATATGTATTTTTATATTAGAGGATAAATAGTTACCAGTTATACTCTCTTTATTGCTAATTATGGAATTTAAATTACCTTGTGCTACCACATAACCACCATGAATTCCTGCTCCAGGCCCGAGATCTATTATATAATCGGCAGATCTGATAGTATCCTCGTCATGTTCAACTATTATTACAGTGTTACCTTTATCTCTTAGTTTCAGAAGGGCTTCTATTAATTTTCTATTGTCTCTTGGATGTAAGCCGATGCTTGGTTCATCTAGAATATATAGTACCCCAGTAAGACCACATCCAAGTTGTGTTGCCAATCTAATCCTTTGGGCTTCTCCTCCAGATAGACTATATCCTACTCTATTAAGATCTAAATAACCAAGTCCAACGTCTATGACAAAATTAAGTCTTTCTATTATTTCTTTTACTATTTTATCTGCTATTATTTTTTTATTGCCTTCAAAATTTAAAATTAAAAGATGTTCTCTAAGACGCTCCATACTCATAGAAGCAAGATCATAAATAGACTTTCCATTTACTTTTATAGCAAGAGATTCTTTTTTTAGTCTTGTCCCGTTACATTCGTCGCAAACTGATTCTACTTCTTCCTTTTCTATTTTACCAAGCCCCTCACATTTCTTACAGGCTCCATATGGGCTGTTGAATGAAAAAGTTCTTGGCTCTACATCTGAATAACTTATTCCACAATCTATACATGAGAACTTGTTGCTTATGGTAACAATCTTTCTGTTCTCAATAGCCAAGCTAACAAGCCCACCAGAAAGTTTCATCGCTAATGAAATAGATTCACCAAGACGGGCTGTGCTTTTTTGTCCGCTTATAAGTTTGTCAACGATAAGATCTATACTGTGCAGTTTGTTTTTATCTAGTCTTATCTCTTCATCAAGATCATGAGTTTTACCGTCTATTATTACTTTTGAAAAACCTTCAGTTTTTAATTTTAAGATTAAGTCTGTATATTCACCTTTTTTTCCACGGACTATAGGAGAAAGAATTGTTATCTTTTTATCATCTGGGATGTTTGAGTATTCTTCTACTATCTGTTCAGGTCTCATTGCCTGTATAGGTTCTCCACATTTATAACAATGTGGTTCTCCAAGCTTTGCAAAAAGTAATCTAAGATAGTCATAAATGTCCGTCATTGTTCCAACAGTAGACCTAGCGTTATGACTTATTGTTCTTTGGTTTATAGCTATGGCTGGTGATAAACCCTCTATGTTCTCAACTTCTGGCTTTTTGAGCATATCTATAAATTGTCTTGCATATACAGATAAAGATTCAACGTAGCGTCTATTTCCTTCTGCATATATTGTATCAAAAGCTAAGGATGATTTTCCTGAACCGGAGATACCTGTGATAACCGTCAGTGACTTTCTAGGTATGCTGACATTTATATTTTTTAGATTATGCTCCCTAGCATTGTTGATGGTTATTTCTTTTGCCTTCATTTTATTTTTTTATTTTATTCTCTTTGAAAGGACCATCTCTATAGCTTGATTTACTGCCCTTATCATTGATCCTGCAGAAGCTTTATTCTTTCCTACAAGGTCATAAGCGACGCCATGCCCAGGAGAAGTTCTAATTATAGGAAGACCTAGTGTTATATTAACTAAATAATCCAAGCCTCTAATTTTTGCAGGTATCATTCCTTGGTCATGATACATGGCCATAAGCCCATCATATTTATTTTTTGTATCTAACGTAAAAGCTGAATCACCAGGAATTGGTCCATAAGTCTTAATGCCTCTTTTATTTAGTTCCTTTATTGCTGGACCTATTATTTCTATTTCTTCTTTACCTATTAATCCTGAATCACCGGAATGTGGATTTAAGGAGAGAACACCTATTACAGGTCCTTTTTTTGTCTTTGTTAAAAACTGATTCATTAAGCTTACAGAATCTACTATTCTTTTTTTAGTTATATTTTTCTTTATATCCTTTACAGCGAGATGCTCTGTCATGATACCGATCTTAAAAGATGGTGTGCTCATCAGCATCAGTACTGCTTTTGAACCTAATATCTCTTTTAAGAAACTAGTATGTCCTGAAAAATTCTTATATTTTTTTGAGATCTTATTTTTATCTATTGGAGCTGTAACTATTGCATCCAATTGTCCTTCTTTAGCCAACATGGCCCCATAGTATATGCAAGATAGAGCCTCATTGTGTCGGATCTTTAATGGTAATATTTTTTTATCTGGAACAAGGAATATTATTCTAGGATTAGCCTTATTCTTAAGTCTTGATTGAATCTGTTTTTTGCCTTTCTCTGAAGCTATAATAACCAATTCTAACGTTTTATCTAGTTTTAGGGTTTCTAAGGTTTTTGCTATTATTTCAGGTGATATACCAGAAAGTTCTCCCTGTGTTATACCTATTCTTACAGCTCCATAGCGATTACTA
>JBAXWW010000088.1:0-6772 GCA_037128215.1 bacterium
TACCTAACTCACCACTAAACAATTCTTTACACGCAGAGCAATTTGTCTCTATTATGACATTAAAGAATAAAGAAAGATTAAAAGCCTTGGCACTGACTGCTGAGCCATGCGGACACTGCAGACAGTTTCTTATAGAAATGAACGAGGTTACCGATCTAGACATAATACTGCCTGGGGCTCTTGAGAAAAAATTAAAACAACTTTTGCCAAATTCATTTGGTCCAAAAAATCTTGGAGTAAAGACATCTTTGTATGATGATAGAGATAATCATTTAATCTTGACCAACACAAAAGATCTACTGGCACTAGAGGCTTTAAAACAAGCAAATTTGTCTTATGCTCCATACACAGAATCTTATTCAGGCATGGCTATGTCTGTAGATAACGACAAGATGGTAAGTGGCTTTTATATAGAGAATGTTGCATTTAATCCAAGTGTTTCGCCCTTAATGTCAACTCTGGCACATTTAAGATCATTAGATCTAAATTACAGCGATATAGTTAAAGTCGTTCTGGTTGAAAAAAAGAATGCGACAATAAGACAAGAAAAAAACATAAGAAACATATTAAATATCATAAGCCCAAAAGTTATATTTGAAGTATATGAAGCTATGACGGTCTAAAATCTTTTTTATTGTCCCAAAAACTAAGCTGTGTTACAGATTTTTATATGGCACTAAAATTATCATCTTCACTAATGAATGAAAAGGTTAAAAAGTTCACTACAAAAGAACTAGCGACTTTAAATCATACTCATACAGTCAAACAAGCGATTTCTTTATTAAGAGAAAAACAGCTTTGTGAAAAGATAATATATTTTTATGCTGTTGATGATAACGGAGTTTTACTAGGTGTAGTTCCTGTAAGAAAACTCCTGTCCTGCGATGAAACAGAAAAAGTTTCAGATATAATGGACACTCCAATTTTTTCCATAAGGGAAAATGCTACGCTACTACAGGCAAGTGAATTATTTTTGGAACATCGCTACATGGCACTACCCGTAGTTGACGACAACAATAAATTAACTGGCGTTATAGACATAAACCTATTTACAGATGGCATTAACGCCTTATCTAAAAAACAGGAACTTGAAAAAGCATTTCAGTTCATAGGTGTACACATAGCAGCATCAAGAAAGGTTTCTGCATGGATACGATTTAAAGACAGATTCCCATGGCTAATATGCAACATGTTAAGTGGTTTGCTTTGCGCTGTTATAGTTTCAAGATATCAACTAATGCTAAAAGAAGTTATTACTTTAGCAATTTTTATGACAGCTATATTGGCATTATCGGAGAGTGTAAGCATACAATCTATGACAATAACATTACAACATATTATACATTCAAAATTATCATTCAGCAGATTACTCCGTCTGCTTAGAAGAGAGTTAACAACTGCGTTACTACTTGGCGCAAGCAGCGGACTGGTACTTTTCTTTATCTCTTTTGTCTGGAAACATAACTTGGTAGCATCTGTTTTAATATTCACTGGTGTGTTACTCGGCATTTGCACAGCAGGTATATTTGGTGTAATAATCCCAACAGTAATATACTCACTTAAGGCCGATCCTAAAGTAGCCACTGGTCCAATAGTTTTAGCTTTAGTAGACGTAGTTACACTCTTTTTATATTTTGGAATCGCAAGTCATATACTAT
Source organism: bacterium (assembly GCA_037128215.1). Lineage (GTDB taxonomy): Bacteria > Bdellovibrionota > JAFGOL01 > JAFGOL01 > JAFGOL01 > JAPLFT01. The sequence continues at coordinate 1,659 of JBAXWW010000088.1, forward strand.
AAATTCATGAAAAAAATACCGTTTTCCTTTTATGATCGTGACACAAAACAAGTCGCTAAGGATCTCCTAGGAAAGATACTAATACACAAACATAATGGCAAAACGTTTTGTGTGCGTATTGTTGAAACAGAGGCTTATCTTGGAATAACAGACAGGGCTTGTCATACATTCGGTAACAAAAACACTCCTAGAACTAGATCAATGTACCTGGCTGGTGGACATGCATACGTATATCTTATATATGGAATGTATTACTGCCTGAACGTCGTAACGCGTGATGAAAAAAAGCCAGAGGCAGTCTTAATACGTGCAGCAGAGGCAATTTATGGTTTTAATAAAGCAAAGGACCATAAACTTATGGCAGGTCCTGGAAAATTATGTAGAGAAATGAAGATAACAAAAACAGAAGATGGGCTAGCTCTTGATTCTGAAACTCTGCAAATACTGGATGATAATTTTAAAATAAAAAAATCACATATAATCGAATGCCCGCGAATAGGCGTTAACTATGCACAGGAACATAAGGATCTACTTCTGCGTTTTTACATTAAAGATAACCCCTGCGTCTCTAAAAAATACTGCTAAATTGTAATGTCTTTAATATAGACAAGCAAACAGAATTTGGCCAAAAGAAGCACGCCTTTTATCAAACAACTCCATGTAATTACAGTAATTTTAGACTGGTATTATATTTGCATATTTTTTTATGCTTTATTATTTTAGGCGTGGGGTAGTTTTTATGAAAACAGTATTAAATAGCATCTTTATAACAATATTTATTAATTGTCTTTGTACACAAGCAGGTCTTGCCAGAGAAGCCTCCTTCAAAATACATCCATGTAAATTAGATGATCCTCAATTCAAAGAAATAATGGATGAAATAAAAAAAGACCATGAATATAGAAAAATTAGTATAGACGAAAAAGTTGAAAACAAGAGACTAAATAGAAGAGACCCGGATCAGAGTAATATTATCATGGAACATAGAGACTGGGAGATTAAGGATAATTTTGATTCTACTATTGAGCAGAAAACAATTACTTATTATGGTTCTCCTGTAGATCACGGAGATCCATACGAGGATATCTCGTTTGATACTAAAAGTTCTTATAAAATTTTTGACGTTACAGCGTGCACTATATATTTCAAAGACAATCAATGGCTTGCCAAAACACCTTCTGTAATAAGTGAACCAGTACCAGAAGATCTTTCTACAGAAGATCTCTTTTCAAGTTCTAAATCAGTCAAAATAATGTTCCCATCGGATAGCTACCGTATTTATACCGTATTAATGTTCAAACAAAAAAAATCTCTTCCTTCAATACCTGGATACCCTAAGGGGTTTAATGTGTATGTTCAAACACCTTATTCAACAAAAATTCCTGGATATAATTACCAATATAGTTTCACACTACCTTTAGACATGAAGCATTCTGCTGAACTCAAAACAAAAGGAAAAATAAGAAGTTTTGGTGTTGCAAAACTTATGGAGGGTAAAAACAATGTTAAATATGTTCTTACACTCAATAAAAGTATTATTATATCAGACTCAGACATCAGCATTGAAGATTACATGCTACCATATTTTGTAATTTCTACTTTTGATAGCTGGGAGTCAAGCTTTAGAGGACTGGCAGATATCTATGAACAAAAGCTACATGATGGGGAAACATTCATTAACTCAGAACTAGAAGAGATAGCAAAGGCTTTCGATAAAAAAGTAAAGGAACTTACTGACAGTCACATCTATTGTTATTTATCTAATTTCTATAGCTGGGAAAACTACCACAAAGAGACAGGTGGAGGATTTATACCACACAACATCAAAGATATTATTTATAATCATAAAGGAGACTGCAAAGATATAGCACTCCTTTTTACTGGTTTACTAAGAGCAGCCGGATACAAAGCCTCTCCTGTGATAATTCGTACAAATAATATGTGGAACTATGATCTAGACACTCCAGTTAACATATTCAATCACGCAATAACTGGTTACTATGACAAAGATGGAAGATACAAAATATTAGATGCATCTTCACACAACAATATTTTGTATACAGGACTTCCAGATTTTATTAGTAACCGTAATTACATTACCTGGGATTACGATGAAAACAATGTCTTCTCTATTAAGAAAGGTAGAACGCCTACTCTAGACCAATCTGCCAATGTATATAGGAACATTTCTTTTGACCTTAGTGATAAGTCCCATTTGAACTGTAAAGTACAATTCGAAAACAATTGTTGTGATGCGTGGGCTGGCGATCTAGATAGAGCAATAAATGCTAAAGCGACTGAGTCTGATAAAAAAACTGCTATCAGAAAATTTATTTTTGGAAATAGCGAAAGTTTTAGTTATAAAATATTAGAAAGATCATTTAACTATATATCTGTCGCTGGAACTGGTGTTTTAGATGAACCAGATGATATAAAGTACATAGAAAATGCAGGGAACGAACAAATATTAATCAAACAAAAAACACCAAGAATTATTTCCAAGGATGATGCAGATGATAGGTATACAGATTTCGTTTTATCTAACAGAATAACTTATTATGATGCGACATTTATCTATAACGTTCCAGACGGATATACTGTTGAATCAATACCAGATCCAAGTACATTTTTCTATGGAGATGACTATATTACTTTTAAAGCTGATTTTAAGGTAGTGGGAAACACAGTAGAATACAACTATTTAGTTTCTTATAATAAAACAATAATTCCAAGAGATGACTGTGAAAAAGAGGCTGAAAAAATGGAAGCAATAAAAAAGTATACACATAAATATATAATCTTAAAAAAAATAGCCAGTAAGTAATCTGGCTATTTTTTAACTGATCTTAATAATAGAATATAAACCACCATTTGGTCTCATTTTAAAGAGCTAATATTGAGTTTGCATAAATGGGCCACCCATACTATAAGAACCCTAAATCGAACAAATAACTTAGGAGGGTCACTTGATTATTTCAAAACCGCAATCCAGTTACAAAGTTCCACTAACTTTCCTTACATCACTATTTTTATCTGGGGTTTTATTACCTGTCTTAATGACATTCTTATTCCGCATTTAAAAGCAGTTTTTGATCTTAACTACACAAGAGTTATGCTCATCCAGTTCTGCTTCTTTGGAGCATATTTTGTTATGTCCATGCCTTCGTCATGGATTATCGGTAAAATAGGTTATAAAAAAGGTATAGTCTTAGGCCTTTTTGTAACAGGTATTGGTAGTTTACTGTTTATACCTGCATCTAGATATATTTCTTACAATACTTTCTTACTGGCCCTTTTTATTCTTGCTTCAGGTATAACAATACTTCAAGTATCAGCAAATCCTTATGTGGCTGTTTTGGGAGATCCAAAGACTGCATCCAGCAGACTTAACTTTTCACAGGCTCTAAATTCTTTAGGTACAACACTGGCACCTCTTTTTGGTGCTATGCTCATACTTTCAAATAAATCTGCTTCTGTCATAGAACAGGCACACGCTGTTCAAACTCCATACATGGAAATAACCATCGTATTATTTGTGATGGCTATAATTTTTGCGTTTGTTAAACTTCCTGAACTTGAATGTCCTGCTGCTGATGAAAAGAAACACGCTAGTGCATGGACATATTCTCACCTTGTTCTTGGAGCAATAGCAATCTTTGTTTATGTCGGTGGTGAAGTAACAATAGGAAGTTTTCTTATCAATTATATAAGCCAACCAGAGATTGGTGGTGGTATTACACAATTCCAGGCAAGTAGATTTGTTAGTTTATATTGGGGCGGAGCAATGGTAGGTAGATTTATAGGTGCGGCTCTTCTTCAAAAAATAAAACCATCAAGACTGCTTACTGTTGTTGCAGTTACTGTTATAGCGCTTCTTGCAATTACACTAACATCAAAAGGATCAGTCGCAGTATATTCTGTTGTTGCAATAGGACTATTTAACTCAGTTATGTTCCCTATTATTTTTACATTAGCTATCGCTGGACTTGGGCATTCTACAAGTCAGGGTTCTGGTATATTGTGCATGGCTATAGTCGGCGGAGCAGTAGTTCCAGTTATCGCTGGTCATGTTGCAGACAGCATGGGCGTACAGATGGGATTCCTTGTTCCACTACTTTGTTATGCATACATAGTTTTCTACGGATTAAAGGGATATAAAAACAAAAAACTTACGACTAAATAATTAAAGAGCATCTGGAGGTAACGTTGGCACAACTAAAAAAAGTTTCAATTGGAATTGATGTAGGCGGAACCAATACTGTTTTTGGTTTTGTAGATCTAGAAGGTAATTGCCTGATGGATGGCCATATTGCCACAACTGATTATGCAAAATTTGATGATTTTTTAAAAGCTCTTAGTTCAGAAATAGAAAAAGTAAAAAAAGCCATTCCACAAGCTGTTGAGGTAGTTGGAATAGGCATAGGTGCACCTAATGGTAATTATTATGCTGGGACAATTGAGCACGCACCAAATTTACAATGGAAAGGTGTAATTCCTTTTATCGAATTATTCAAAAAATATTATAACGTACCAATGATACTCACTAATGATGCTAATGCTGCTGCTATAGGAGAAATGGTTTACGGAGCAGCAAAAGGAATGAAAAACTTCATAGTAGTAACACTTGGGACAGGACTTGGAAGTGGTATAGTTGTAAATGGTGACCTTGTATATGGTGCTGATGGTTTTGCAGGAGAAATGGGGCATACCTTTGCAGGAGAAGTTGGTTCTCGTAAATGTGGCTGCGGAAGATTTGATTGTGTGGAAACCTATGCATCCGCTACTGGTATAAAAAGGACTGCGTTTGAATTGATGTGTACAATGAATGAGCCCTCTCAATTAAGAGATCACAGTTTCAACCAAGTAACATCCAAAATGATTTACGATGCTGCTAAAGATGGTGATGCTATCGCTTTAGCTGCGTTTGAAAAAACTGGCAGAATACTTGGCGCACGGCTTGCTGATGCAGTGGCATATTTTAGTCCTGAAGCGATCTTTTTATTTGGTGGACTTGCAAAATCTGCTGAATATTTATTTAAACCAACTATGTTCCATCTAGAGAAAAATTTACTAAATATTTTTAAGTATTCAAACAAGCTACAGCTTCTTCCTTC
>JBAXWW010000089.1:0-6688 GCA_037128215.1 bacterium
CCTGATACCACATGATAAGAATTAAAAGACCTATCAAAGTTCCATTCAACAATGTTGCCACTAATATCATTTAGCCCTAATTGATTATAAAATTTAAGCCCTACATCGTGAGTAGAATAGGAGCTGTTATCAGCGAACCATGCTACTGCTCCTGTGGCATCTGGATAGCTAACATCGGAGTCTGCACCACTCGCATAGTTACCAGGTGTCCAGTAGTACGTCACACCATTAACAACTGTTGTTTTTCTCTCAGTCGACAGCATTCCATATGCTGGTTCTGTTTTACCAATATACCTTGCTGCAAGCTCCCATTCATTCCTGCTTGGTAGCCTAAAACCTGTGGCTGTCTCATCCGGAGTAACAGAGTCGCATTGCTCTGCATTGCTGTCTCTGGAATCTCTTATTGGTAATCCAGAAGACTTATAGACAAAGGTATAGTTCGTTTCGTTTTTCGCATTGTACCATTCTGTAATAGCGTTACAAAAGACCATAGAATCTCTCCAGTTAATCATAGTAACTGGATGAGTTTGATAACAAGAAAGTCCGCAGGTACCATTAAAACCATCATTTGCAAAAGTGTAACCATGTAGTACAGCCCACTCTCTAACTTTAGTCCATAGTTCATAAGTTACTTCAGTTTCTCCTATCCAAAACGAGTTTGCAACTGTAGCTGTATCAATATCATCAAGGCCAGTTGGAAAGGTTAAGCCACCTGGAACAGATGCCATTCTAAAACCTATACCGTCAGCTATAAAGGTAACTTTGTTGTCAACTGTTATGAGCACAGTATATTCTTTTGTAGAACCATCTTCTGCCGTCACCGTATATATAGCTGGTTCTGTAAAATCATTAATTACCCCAGAACCTGGGCTGACACTGGCTCCTTCTGAAACAAATATAGTAGGTGCTAATGAAGTTATGTCTGTTCCATAAGGAGCTGTAATAAAGATTTCTGTTCCAGCGATCATGCTATAGAAATCTAATATAAAGAATCCTTCAATGTTCTTATTACTGGATAATGGACCAGCTAGAGTTACTGTTACAGTATACACTTTTGTTGATCCATCTTCTGCCTTTACCGTATATGAGACAGGTTCTGAAAAATCTGGAACGGCTTGCGATGAGGCACCAATGCTAGCTAATAAAGAAACAGTTATAGAAGGAACAAGTCCTGATAACGATGTACCAAAAGGCAATACAACAGAAATATCTGTCCCACTTATAACCCCTGAAACTCCTGCAATAGAAAAGCTAATAATATCTTTTTCTGAAGAGAGTGTGTTCTGTTCATGGTTACCATTATATTTATTTGAGTTGCTAACACTTATTGAGCTACTTAATCCAAAACAAGAAGCAAGAGACAAAAACATCACTAACAAAATTAAGCTATTAAAAATTTTTTTTAACATTTATATTTACTGCCTCTTCATTTCTTCTAAAGTAAGACGGTATACCGCATATTTTTTTACAAGACCTTGATCCGTAATCTTTATTTCTTGCATTGATTTTTGAACAGGGAAAAAAGTCCTGACATCATCATATTTACCGTTCTGTATAACAATCATTAATTCTTTTGAGTTAGATATAAAACTTGCTCTCTTGGGACAAAAAACAACATATTCATCTGGAACAATTAAAATAAATGAATTAACTTGATAATTTAAAGGCCTACCCTTGAATGTAAAAAAATCATAGTCCTTATATTCATTAAAAAGTGCTCGATAATAGTCACTTGTTGATATTGCAGCTTCTCTTAAATCACTAAAAAAATATAGTTTTTCAATATACGCATCATGTAATTTATCATCATAGCTAGAATGTAATAACTTTACTTCTTCACGTAGTTCTTCATCCTCGTTATAATAAAAAGAGTTTTGACCATAGGAACACAAACTTAAAAAAAAGATTAATAGAGATATGTATAAATGCATCATAATTAATTATTTCTTTGTTTTTTTAAAGCCAAAACATAACTATAATAAATAAAGACAACTGTCAAGTAACTTATTCCAAGCCGCAAAGATAAACGCTTGTTTTTATTGTTTTTTTTCTTTGATAGTTTTTTTTGTTATATTAATAAATTTTGTTCATTTATTTATTTTCCCCTTATAAACATTCAATCTTTGAATATACGCATTACTATCAAAATCTATAGCCTCTAAACTTAACTACATTGGTTTCATGATATAAAACAAGAAGAATATCCTTGATTGAAAACAAGCAGATTTCGTGTAACATTTTCAATAAGATGCAGGATCGTATACCCAACATTGACCTGAACAAAAAAAGATATGTAAGAAGAAACCCAGTCGTTTCTCTTGTAATATATATCTGTCTTTTTTTCCTAATACTATTTATGGCTGATTACCTGTTCGTAAAAAAGAATATTTTAAAGAATTTAAATCCAATATCTCAGATGCAAAGCTATTATAGAGAGAAAAACTATACTAGGGTTATAGAGACTGGAACAGCACTTATAAAAAAACATCCAAACTCCATAATAATCCGCAGATACTTATGGAAAAGTTTTTTGTACACAAAACAATACAACAATGCCTTAAGAGCAGTAAGAGAAATGGATGAAATAGGTCCTTTAGGTATAGAGATTCCACTAGCATATTGCACTGTATTTAGGATCATGGGTGAATACGAAAAGATGAAGTACTATTGCGATAAAAGTTTAGAGATGAAACCAAACAATGAACAAGCTCACGAACAGTTAATACAGGCCCTAATCGATCAGAAAAAATATTTAGAAGCAGAAAAATATCTTAAGCAACTACAGGATAAACAGGCCGATAATTTAAAAAGATCTTTGTTGATGGCAAACATAGAGATGCTTGAGGGTGATTATAAAAGGGCTATAGACGTTTTAGAAAAAATAAGAAAAATATATCCTGAAGAAACGATAATATATTATTATCTTGGGGAATGTTATTATCAAACAGGAGAATATGTGAAGGCTGCTGGCTTTTTAGAAGAATTCACTGACAGTGTATATAAGCAGGATGTCGATACTGAGCTCTTAGAAAATGCATATACAAGTCTTGCCTCAAGCTATGAAAAAGCAATGATGTACTCCAATGCATATAGAGCATATAAAAATGCTGCGTGTCTTACTATAAAACAGGGAAAAACAGATGAGACCATACGACTGATGACGAGAGCCATAACTAACACTTATGCTGGCTATACAGGGTTCGTGTCTCAAAATGATTTTAAACAGAAATTTAAAAAACTTGAAAAGGAATTGGAGAAGCAATGTGATTCTCGCTTATTCCTTTCTAAGGAGGACTAAAAATTGAAAGAAGAAATAAAAAAGATCCTTAAATTGATCGGTGAAGATCCAGAACGAGAAGGGCTAATAAGAACACCAGAGCGTGTGCAGAAAAGTTTTGAATTTTTAACCAGCGGATACAAACAAGATCCCATTAAGATAATAACTAGTGCATTATTTGAAGAAAAATATGACGATATGATAATAGTTAAGGACATAGAGTTTTTTAGTATGTGTGAACATCACATGTTACCTTTTTTTGGAAGATGTCATGTAGCTTATATACCTAACGGTAAAATAGTCGGACTCAGTAAAATACCAAGATTAGTAGATGTCTTTGCAAAAAGACTTCAAGTTCAAGAGAGGCTGACAAACCAGATAGCACATACTCTTTATGAAGCATTAAAGCCAAGAGGTGTGGGTGTAATTCTTGAAGCAAAACATATGTGCATGGTAATGAGGGGAGTTGAAAAACAAAACTCATTTGCTACAACCTCATCAATGCTTGGCGTCTTTAGAAAGAGTTTATCCACTAGAGAAGAATTTTTAAGGCTAATACAAAAATCTTCTTTATGAAAATAGTTTTAGAAACAGATAGAACTATCTTACGTCCTTGGAGAAGTTCTGACCTGGAAGAGTATTATAAAATAATAAGTAATCCTTTGGTTTTAAAATATCTACCGATAGACAGTATCACAGTGGAAGAGACAGAAGCAAAACTTCAGAGCAGAATGGATCAACACGATCTTAACGGTTTTTGTTTATGGGCTGTTATTCTAAAAGCAGACAAAAGCATTATTGGTCATTGCGGACTGCAATATATTTATAATACACAAGATATTGAACTTGGTTATGCTTTATCTCCTGCTTTTTGGAATAAAGGTTTAGCGACTGAAACTGCAAAGGCTTCTTTGGAATATGCTTTTAAAACATTAAAACTAAAAACCATACTTGGACTTGTAAACAAAGATAACGCAGGATCCAAGCATGTTCTTGAGAAAATAGGGATGAAATACGTAGGCGTAACAGACAAGTATTACGACATCAAAGACCTCTTATTATATAAGGCAACCTGACAGCAATAAATCTTAATTTAAATCTTTAGAGCCGGCGCTTAGTCGCTTTATATAGATTCTGAATAAAAAAAATCCCCACATACAAGATGTGGGGATTAAATATTTAATCAGGAACAACGAATTAGGGTTATTCCTGTACGGAAGCTTCCTTTTTAGACTCTTTTTTAGTCTCTTTAGTAGTAGTCTCTCCGTCTTTTTTACCTGTAGAACGACGTCTCTTCCTCTTTGTCGCAGTTTTCTTTGTTGTAGGCTCTTCTGATGTTATAAACTCAAGATATGCCATAGGAGCATTATCTCCAGCTCTATAACCTGCTTTTGTTATCCTTGTATAACCACCATTTCTGTCTTTATATCTTTCTGCATATTCGCCAAAAAGCTTAACAAAGGATTCTTTTGTTCTAAGAAAAGAAATAGCTTCTCTTTTAGAAGCAAGAGTACCTTCCTTTGCCAAAGTAATCATGTTTTCCGCAAATTTACGGACTTCCTTTGCCCTTGTGACAGTGGTTTTGATCTTACCCTTAGTGATAAGGGAATCTGTTATATTCCTAAAAAATGCTTTTCTCTCTGATGCTTCTAAACTAAGTTTTCTTCCACTCTTACCGTGTCTCATTCTTCAAACTCCTTATTTATTCTTGAACCTTCAGATGGTGTGTCCCAGCCGTCTATTTTCATGCCAAGGCTCAAACCCATTTCTGTAAGTATATCTTTTATTTCGTTTAGTGACTTTCTTCCAAAGTTCTTTGTCTTAAGCATTTCAGCCTCTGTCTTTGTAACAAGCTCACCTATGTGTCTTATGTTAGCATTATGTAGACAATTTGCTGATCTTACAGAAAGCTCTAGCTCGTCGACTGTCTTATCCAAATATTCAGCAAGTTCAGGACTGATCTTGCTAGCTACTTTTTGTTCAGAAATCGGTTCTGCTTCTTCCTGAAAGTTAATGAATATATTTAAATGTTCTTTAAGAATCTTTGATGCATAAGCAACAGCGTCTTCAGGAAGTATTGTACCATCTGTCCAAACTTCTAGAATAAGTCTATCATAGTCTGTTCTTTGTCCTATACGAGCATCAGTAACTGAATAATTTACTCTCTTTATAGGAGAGAAAAAAGAATCCATAGGAATAGTTCCTACTGGCATACCCTCGTACTTATTTTCTTCTGCAGGTCTATATCCTCTTCCTCTTTGTATTGTTATCTCTGCATTAAACTTACCATTACCACTTAATGTACAGATGTGCTGTTCTGGGTTTAATACTTCTGCTGTTTCGTCTAGTTGTATATCTGCCGCTGTAACTGGTCCATCACCTGTCTTTCTTATTTTTACAGTCTTTGGTTCATCTGTAAAAAGATGGAATCTAACTTGTTTAAGATTAAGGATCATATCTGCAACATCTTCTTTTACGTTAGGAAGCGTTGAGAACTCATGAAGAACACCCTCTATCTTGATGCTTGTAATAGCAGTTCCTCTTATAGATGAAAGTAAAACTCTTCTTAGAGCATTACCAAGTGTTAGACCAAAACCTCTTTCCAAAGGCTTTGCTACGAACCTGCCATATGTATCTGTAAAGGTGTCGTTATCTACTTCTAAAAGTCTAGGGCGTATCAAACCTCTCCAGTGTAAAGCATCAATTCTTTTTTCTGTATTTTCCATATAGCCTTAAGCCCCCTTAATTTATTACTTAGAATATAACTCGACGATTAGACGTTCTTCTATGTCTACAGTTATATCTGTTCTTACTGGTACGTCTGTTATTGTTCCTTTAAAACTAGTTGCATCAATGTTCAGCCATCTAGGAACTTCTCTTCTTCCAACAGACTGAATAGCCTCTATAAAGCTAGGCATAGTTCTGCTCTTCTCTCTGATAACTACTTCATCACCCTTATCTACTATCATAGAAGGTATATTAACTTTTGTTCCATTCAACTGGAAGTGAGAGTGCTTAATAGCCTGTCTTGCTTGCTGACGAGAATTTGCAAAACCAAGTTTATATATAACGTTATCAAGTCTTCTTTCTAGTAAGGACAGAAGATTTTCTCCTGTGTTACCTTTAAGACCAGATGCGCGTTTAAAGAACAATCTAAATTGGTTCTCATCCACGCCGTAGATTCTTTTAACTTTTTGTTTTTCTCTAAGCTGAATACCATATTCTGTGAATTTTACTCTTCCCTGACCGTGTACTCCTGGAGGATAAGGTCTCCTTTCATAAGCGCATCTGTCAGAAAAACATCTGTCGCCTTTTAGAAAAAGTTTTCTACCTTCTCTTCGGCAATATTTACATTTTGAACCTGTATAGCGAGCCAATGTGTTATCTCCTTTTTTTTATTTTTTTATTCTT
>JBAXWW010000090.1:0-6632 GCA_037128215.1 bacterium
AACAGTTGGTAAAAGATCATTCATCGATGAACGTGGCGAAGTATAGTTTATAATTGAATGTGCACCACTTGAATAATCAGAAGCAGCAGTTGCAATGACTGCTACGATGTTTGAGTTTGATGAGTTTATTTTACCTTGTGGGTCAGTAGAATCGTTGCTTGAATTGTTCTTTGCACATGAGAACAAAAGCACAAAAGTAAAGATCGAAACGCTAAGTTTAAGATAATTCTTGAAAAAAGATTTAGAGATTTTCATACGTTCCTCCTCGGGATACTCTCTTATCAATAGAACGGGCTAGGTTAACTCACCATTACCGTTGCGGGACAGCTCCGGAATCTCACCGAAATTCCTCTGATAAGAGGTCTTGATCTGACAAGTGTTCTTTTATGTTTTTAAAAAATGTTAGTCAACTGCTTATTTACAGGACGAAGTCTATATCAACTTTAAAGGTTAGTTCTTGTTCTTTTATATCGTTGGGGAAGGGAGGGAAGGGCGCAGCGTTTTCTACTGTTTTTACGCCGGCCTCATCTAATATGTTGTTTCCGCTTAGTTTAACTTTTTCTATATTGCCTTTTATTGATCCATCTTTTTTTAAAGTGAACCTTAATGTTACTACACCAGTTATTCCTTTTTTCTGTGCATATATAGGATAATGCTTATGTGAATGAATTTTTTCTATTACCATACCAGCGTAATTGGTCTTTATGCCAAAACCAGTTCCACCGCCTTCTCCATCGCCAGTTGTTGAAGCACTGGTTTTGCGTCCATTATCTTTAGTTTTTTTTAATCCAGAGATATCAATATCTTTGAGTATAGTAGAATTTTCTGTTTTATTTTTGTTAGCAAAACTTCCTAGGCCTATCTTTTTATTTGGATCTCCTTCTATACTTATGGAAGTTACATCCTCTTTGTTCTTAGTTCCTGAAATAAAGTGACCAGACATCAACAAGAATAATGATATTGCTGCTACATGTATAATTACTGCAATTGTTATAGGTAAGAACTTTTTCACTTTTTGTTCCATAAAAAAACACCCCAGTCTTTTTCAAGACCGGGGTGTTCATTAAAACTAAATGTTTTTTAAATTATACAAGACCCTGTTCCAGCATAGCGTCTGCAACTTTCTTAAAGCCTGCAACGTTAGCACCAAAAACATAGTCATTCTTTCTGCCATATTCTTTTGAAGCAGCTAAACAATCATCATGAATGCTCTTCATGATCTGTTTTAGTTTTGAATCAACTTCTTCTTTAGTCCAGCTCATTCTGATGCTGTTCTGTGTCATTTCTAGACCACTGCATGCAACACCACCTGCGTTTGAAGCTTTTCCTGGAGAATAAAGTATACCGCTATCTCTTATAACTTTCATAGCATCAAGTGTAGTTGATAGGTTTGATCCTTCGCCTATGCACTTACAGCCATTCTTGATAAGTTCTTTTGCATCATTATCATCAAGTTCATTTTGTGTAGCACATGGGAGAGCAACGTCGCACTTAACACTCCATGGACGTTTTCCAGCGTAGAATTTTGAACCTGTAAACTTATCTGAATAATCTTTTACTTCATCTCTGCAGCTTGCTCTCATTTCTAGCATGAAGTTTATTTTTTCTTCATCTAATCCCTTTTCATCATATACAAAGCCATCAGGTCCAGACAATGTAACAACTTTTCCACCTAATTCGATAACTTTTTGAGCAGCGCCCCAAGCAACGTTACCAAAACCAGATACTGATACAGTCTTTCCTTCAAAACTTTCATTCTTTGTCTTTAACATTTCATTTGCAAAGTAAACAAGGCCATAACCAGTCGCTTCTGGTCTCATTAAGCTGCCGCCCCATTTCTGACCTTTACCTGTAAGAACGCCTTCAAAACTCTTTGTAAGTCTTTTGAACTGCCCATACATATAACCTATTTCACGTCCACCAACACCAATATCTCCAGCAGGAACGTCTACGTCAGCACCTATGTGTCTATAAAGCTCTGTCATAAAACTTTGGCAGAAACGCATAACTTCCATTTCTGTTCTTCCCTTTGGATTAAAATCTGAACCACCTTTTCCACCACCCATAGGAAGTGTAGTTAGTGAGTTCTTGAATATTTGCTCAAAACCTAGGAACTTGATTATGCTAAGAGTAACAGAAGGATGGAATCTTAGTCCGCCCTTGTATGGCCCTATTGCACTGTTGAACTGTACCCTAAATCCTCTGTTAACATGTACCTTTCCCTTGTCATCCATCCAAGGAACACGAAAGATTATCTGTCTTTCAGGCTCTACGATTCTTTCTAGGATGTTAGCTGTTCTGTACTCTGGGTGTTTCTCTATTACTGGCTCCAAAGAATCAAAAACTTCTCTTACAGCCTGTAAAAATTCATTTTCTCCAGGATTTCTTTTCTTTACATTCTCAAAGATTTCATTTGTGTAAGACACGTCAGTCTCCTCCTATTAATTATTGGAAGCTTTAAATTAGGGTGGAAAGAACATCCCCCTTACAAGGAAAGATGTATAGAATTAAAGTGGCTTTATGTAAAGTGATTTAGATAGGTTTTAGATTTAAGTCGCTGTTTTTTTTGATTTTAGCCTATAAAAGCAAAAATTGCCTGGGTTTATAAGCCCAGGCAATTTGTTGTATGGTGTCTGGCCGTTATATCAGTTATTGATAAGCTACTCTAAGAGTTGCTGTTCCAGCATAGTTTCCATCTTCACTTGCAGCTAGAATATGAGCTACTGCGCCGACTTTTATACCATTAGCGTCTCCACTAGCATCAAAGTGTGCAGGTGCTGCTATAGCCCAACTATCTACAGTTAGAGTACCTGTAACACCAGGTGCTGACATAGTGATGTTTGGTTCAACTATTGATGTTGCTATGGCTCTGTTTTTTCCACCCTGTACGTTAAAAGTTGCTGCGCCTGAGTCTGCTGTTGCAACTGATACATCGTATGCTGCTCCAGTTAATGTAGTGTCAGGGAATGCTAGATCTTGTAGCTTCGTTATTGTGATAGGTTTAAATAACTTAAGCGTAAGATTAAAAGCCTTTTCTGCACTAAAAGATGCATCGATTGCGTGTACATTACTAACCAACAAAAATGCTAATCCTGTTAAAACCATCAATTTCTTCATGACAAATCCTCCTGTTTTTTTTTCTTACCTCTCCCTCTCTCTCTCTCTCTCTCTCTCTCTCTCTCTCTCTCAAATTACTTTCTTTCTCTTACGATATCTCTATCTCAAACCTTGTCTGTTATTTATTGATAAGCTACTCTAAGAGTTGCTGTTCCAGCATAGTTTCCATCTTCACTTGCAGCTAGAATATGAGCTACTGCGCCGACTTTTATACCATTAGCGTCTCCACTAGCATCAAAGTGTGCAGGTGCTGCTATAGCCCAACTATCTACAGTTAGAGTACCTGTAACACCAGGTGCTGACATAGTGATGTTTGGTTCAACTATTGATGTTGCTATGGCTCTGTTTTTTCCACCCTGTACGTTAAAAGTTGCTGCGCCTGAGTCTGCTGTTGCAACTGATACATCGTATGCTGCTCCAGTTAATGTAGTGTCAGGGAATGCTAGATCTTGTAGCTTCGTTATTGTGATAGGTTTAAATAACTTAAGCGTAAGATTAAAAGCCTTTTCTGCACTAAAAGATGCATCGATTGCGTGTACATTACTAACCAACAAAAATGCTAATCCTGTTAAAACCATCAATTTCTTCATGACAAATCCTCCTGTTTTTTTTTCTTACCTCTCCCTCTCTCTCTCTCTCTCTCAATTTGGACATTATTTATTAACGAGCTGTCCTGCAAAGTTAATGTCCAGATATAATTCAGTCTTTACTTGTACTTAGTAGATTAACTACTTCTCCAAATTTAGACGTCATTATTGATAAACTACTCTAAAAGTCGCTGTTCCAGTGTAATTTCCATCTTCGCTTGCAGCTAATACATGGGCTACTGCTCCAACTTTAAGACCATTAGCGTTTCCGCTAGAATCAAAAGCTGTAGGTCCTGATATGGCAAAAGTATTTACTGCGATACTTCCCGTAACGCCGGGAGCTGACATATTGATGCTTGATTCAACTATTGATTTTGTTATGTTCCTGTTTTTTCCACCCTGTGCGTTAAAAGTTGCTGCACCTGAGCCTGTTGTTGCCACTGTTATGTCAAAAGCTGATCCGGTTAAGGTAGTGTCAGGGAACAACAAGTCCTGAATTTTTGTTATTGTGATAGGTTTGTAAAGCTTTAGAGTGAGGTTAAATGACTGATCAGTTGCATGTACGTTACTAGCTAATAGAAGTCCTAATCCAAGCAGAGTTGATATTTTTTTCATATATAAATCCTCCTGTTTTTTCCTTTATCTTTACATTTATCTTGTTCTTGTTTTTACTTTTGCTATGTCTCTATCGGAAACTTTGTTTATTTATTTATTTATTTATTTATTTATTGATAAACTACTCTAAAAGTAGCAGTTCCAGTGTAAGTACCGTCTTCACTTGCAGCTAATACATGAGCTACTGCTCCAACTTTAAGACCATTAGCATTTCCGCTAGAATCAAAAGCTGTAGGTCCTGATATACTAAAAGTATTTACTGCTATATTCCCTGTTACGCCTGGAGCTGACATGTTGATGCTTGATTCAACTATTGATCTTGTTATGTTTCTATTTTTTCCACCCTGTGCGTTAAAAGTTGCTGCACCTGAGTCTATTGTGGCAACTGTTATGTCAAAGGCTGAGCCAGTTAATGTAGTGTCAGGAAAAGACAAATCCTGGACCTTTGTTATTGTGATAGGTTTATAAAGCTTTAGAGCCACACTAAATGACTGATCAGTTGCATGTACGTTACTAACTAATAGAAGTCCTAATCCTGTAAGAGCTAATAATTTTTTCATAATGAATCCCTCCTTTTGGTCTTTTCTCTTTTCAAGGCTTAGACATATTCAAATTTGTTGTAGGTTAATTTGTTTTGTTCAATATGTTATGGAGGGCTAGTTTTAATGGTTAAGTACTTGTAATTATTTAAGTAAATAGTAGCGACAAAGAAATGTCATCTCTTGTGGAATAGGAGTTTTTGCCTGTAGATGGAGTTTAATTATATATAGTAAAAGAGGGTTGGACTTATAAACTGTTCAAAGGTTTTAAAATTGTTCCTTTACCTTTTCTACCATTAAGTATGACTTCTAGTGGTTCAGACAATTTAACATGTCTTACTAGTTCAGTCTCGTAAATAGCGGATTGCTGATCAAGCCAACTCCAATCTATAAATTCATCATAGCTGTTGGCTGGTATGGTAAAGTACCCTATACCCAGTGAAGTTATATTATGAAAGAAATGAGAACCATGTGATGGATCTATATTGAAATTATCTAAAGCTACCTCAATCATTACTTTTGCCTTGGATATTTGTCCCCAGTTAACTGGTATGCCAAGCCAAGGATCAGATGTTCCCCATCTTCCAATACCAATAAAGAGTGCTTTTGCCTTTATAGTCTCATTTATTTTGCCGACTTCTTCTGCTATTTTAGGGGTGTTTGCAGCATTAAAATCATTAGGACGTACGTATACTACATCGGTTATACCTTTTATTAATCCATTGCCTAAAGAGTGACTGGAATTAACTAATATCCTCTTTTGAGGGATATCAGATACGTCGATATTTGATTGTTCCTTATCCGAGATCATTGGCCTTATCTGCAAGAAATAGAATTTATGCTTTTCACCCTTATTCTTTGCCAGATCAACGGCAAACTCTATTTCGACAGTACTGCCAAGTCCAGATTTGCCAAGGTCCAGTACATCTATTAAAAGATCACACAGTGGAAATAAGTTGGATTTCAATATGTGTGCAAAAGAAACGAACTTTAAACCCTTGTGATGTATTCCATCATGTACCATGTCGTTGTCTACGTCGTAAGTACTTCCTAGAAGATCAAGCGTTCCATCTTTTTCTGCTCGAGAAATTTGTTCTTTCCTTAATGTTATATTTTCATTCCAGTTAAGTTGTTTTTCTGGATTAGATAGATCTATAGCATAAAAATCTCGCTGACTGTTCTTTATGGAAAAATCACCAGCAACTAGTTGTGGAAGTATATCTGGATGTTTTGGAGAAAACTGTAGTACGTTCTGTCCTTCCATTATTGATTTTCCAAGTCCTAATGCAACGTAAGCGACCCCATCTTCTCTTTTCATATTGGAAACAGGGAAAAAATTTATCGTCCTAGCTACACCAGAGAAATCTGGATAATATAGATCGTCATACTGGCGTCCTGCTATCTGCTGTATTATTATCCCCATTTTTTCTTCTTCTATTCTATTACAATTAGCGCACATCAATTTTCATTTATCTATTTTATTTTTTACATTTTCAATTGATTTATTTCAGATTCATGAATTTTTACTTAATTATGAATATCTTTGTATGAGTCTACATCTGCATCACTTATTATAGTTTCCATCTCATCGTCAAGATGCTGTCTTTATTATATCTTTTTAGAAATTTCTAATTCTATTTCTCTCATTTCATCCATTTTTCTATAGATAATTAATTACTTTAAATTACTTTTCATTTTCCTTTTTAGACTTAAAAGTGTTTTCAATTTACTGAATGAGACGTATTCTTCTTTCTTTCTCGCTCTCATTAGCCTT
>JBAXWW010000091.1:0-6621 GCA_037128215.1 bacterium
AAGATAGTATTATGTTAGATAAATCCTGTTGTTGGAGATCTTGAAGGAAATGCATCTCTTATATTGAAGTATTATCAAATGGCTAAAACTGCTGGTGCTGATCTTGCTGTTTTTCCAGAGCTAGCTTTGACTGGTTATCCTCCGTTAGACATAATAGAAAGAAAGGATTTTGTTACAAAGGCACTGGATATCCTATCTAAAAAAATACTGCCAAATATTACTGATTGTGCCGTTGTTTTGGGTTGTATCAATCATAATAATAGTGAAGGAAAGCCATATCACAATTCTGCTTTTTTTATGGACCAGAAAAAAATCGTGTCTGTAATAAATAAACAACTCCTTCCAAACTATGATCTCTTTGATGAACGTCGGTATTACCAGAAAGGTTTAAGATCTTCTCCTGTTTATTATAAGGGCAAAAGATTAGGCATACATATATGTGAAGACATGTGGAGAAATGAAAATGAATCTTCTCAAAAACTTTATGATGTAGATCCTGTTGATGATCTTGGTTCACAGGGTGTAGATATATTTATAAATCTTTCAGCTTCACCATTTGCCAGAGCAAAAGATCTAACACGTCATAGGATAATGAAAGATTATTCTTCAAAATGGAAAGTCCCATTTGTAATGGTAAATACTGTAGGCGCAAATGATTCTATAGTTTTGATGGACGCAGTAAGTACGTATCTTCAGAAGGAGAGGTCCTTTTAGAAGCTAAAGCTTTTGAAGAAGATTTTGTTTTGGTCGATACAGAAAAAGAATCAAAATCTAAATTAACCTTATATAGCGATATAGAGACTGTTTATAAAGCACTTATACTTGGTTTGAAGGATTATGTTGTTAAAAATGGTTTAAAAGGTGTTGTAATAGGTCTTAGTGGTGGGATAGACAGTACTATCTGTACTGTATTAGCAAAAGAAGCTGTAGGGGCAAAGAATGTTACTTGTGTTACCATGCCAACAAGATATTCAAGTGAAGGGAGTGTTTTAGATAGTCAAACCTTATGCAAGAATCTTGGGGTTGAACTAATAAAGATATCTATAGAAGAAGCCTTTAATGGAATGGTAGGTACTATAAATTCTAATATTGAAAAAGGATTACAAAATATCGCGCTAGAAAATCTTCAACCAAGAATACGTGGCTCTATTTTAATGGCGATATCAAATACTAGGGAAGGCAGAATAGTAGTAGCTCCAGGCAATAAATCAGAAATAGCGACTGGTTACTGTACTATCTACGGAGATACCTGTGGGGCCTTGGCCTTAATAGGTGATATATATAAAACGGAAGTTTATGAACTTGCGAATTTTATAAATAGGCAAGATGAAATTATTCCTAAAGAAATTATTGAAAAAAAACCTAGTGCAGAATTAAGACATGGGCAGTATGACTCTGATTCTCTACCTCACTATGATGACCTTGATCTCGTTTTAAAGATGTACATTGAAGAGGATTTGTCTCCTGAAGAGATTTATTTACTTGCTACTGTTGATAAAACAACGGTAGATAAAATAATTGATCTTGTAATCAGGAATGAATTTAAAAGAAAACAATTGCCACCTGTAATAAAAGTGTCTGCAAAAAGTTTTATTTTAGATAGACGCTGGCCTATAGTTCATAGGTTTAGATAGGATCATTTTAAGGAACTATTCTGAATAATACCATTCTTGAATAAAAAATAACATTATAGCTATATCTTGATTGTTACATTTGTACTCTTTATCTAAATTAATTATCAGCTTTTTATTTAGGGTTATATTGTTGCCCTTTATTAATGCTTGGGCTGCCTCGCTATATTTTTTGTTTACTTCCTTTAAAGGAGTTTCTGGTACGCCAGCAGAAGCACTAATATATTTGTCCTGAACTTTCATACCTCCTTTTTTTACTGACTCGAACGAATAAATGATTCCTCCGTCTTTTTCTTTTGTCTGTCCAATTTTATTGATTGTTATTTTGTCTGTGTCAGAAAAAAAAGTCTGGACTATTAGAGTAGACAGCAATGTTCCTTTTAAATCATTTATATTCATTTTGCAGCGAATATCTTCTTCTGATGCACTGGAATTTAGGATGGCTAATAAGGAAACTAAAATTAAGAACATCTGGTTTTCCTCTAATTACGATAGAACCACTTTTCTATAAAAAATAACATGACAGCAGCATCTTCTTTTGAACACCTTGTGTCTTTTTCCAAATTTATTGTTAGTTGTTTGTTATTACTGGTCCCAAAGGTTAATGCTTTTTCTTTTTTTAATGAATTTACAAATATAGCGTATTCCTTATCTAGTCCGGTAACTTTTTTAGATGGTATTTTTACATCATCCGTTTCTGTATATATCGTGCCATCTAGGTCATATGATACATCTACTATATTGTTTTTGTTTGCTTTATCTTTTTTAAAGACCAGTCTGTCCGTATTTGGAAGCCATTTTTTCATTACTAAGTTTGAAAATGCTTCGTCTTTATTATTGCCGTCTGCTGTCTCTTTTATACTCATTCTACACCTTTCTGGAGATGTGTCTGAGTACCCATTGCTACTAAAGAGAATAGCTGCCATTATAATAATTAAACGCATTTACTCTTTTCCCCTAAACACCTGTGTGACCAAAGCCACCGCTACTTCTTATTGTATCAGAAAGTTCTGTTGATTCTATAAAGTTTGCATGGATAACAGTTTTAATAATACCTTGTGCTATTCTATCACCACGTTTTATTATGAATTTTTCTTTAGAATAATTTATTAATATTATTTTAACTTCGCCTCTGTAATCACTATCGATAGTGCCAGGTGTGTTAACTATACTTATTCCATTCTTTGCTGCAAGCCCAGAACGAGGGCGAATCTCTATTTCATATCCTAATGGTATTTCAAAGATAAGGCCTGTCGGAATTATCTTTATTTCATTAGATTCAATGATTTCATCTTTGTCTATACAAGCAGCAAGATCAAAACCTGAAGATCCAATTGTTTTATATTCAGGAATAGGGAGGTCATTGCCTCCCATCCTTTTTATTTTTACATCGACCAAAGACATTGTTATCTTACAGCCTTCATGCTTAGTCTTGCTCTGCCCATTTTATCCTTACCAAGGTACATAACTCTTACAGCCTGACCATCAGAAAGGACGTCTGTTACTCTGTCTACACGTGTATCAGAGATCTCGCTTACATGTACAAGAGCTTCTTTTCCTGGCAGATATTCAACGAATGCACCAAAGTCCATTATCTTTTTAACAACGCCATCAAAAATCGTTCCTTCATCAGGTTCGCCAGCGATCCCCTTTATTATGCTCTTTGCAAGCTCAAGGTTCTCTCTGTTGGATGACATGATATTTACTTCACCATTGTCGTTTATGTTGATCTTAGCACCTGTTCTTTCAACGATGCTCTTTATTACTTTTCCACCAGAACCTATAACATCTTTTATGTATTCCTTATCGATTACCATAGTTTCAACTCTTGGTGAGAATTCAGAAAATTCAGCAGGCTTGGAGATCGTTTTTTCCATTTCTCCGATTATATGGATCCTTCCATCTTTTGCCTGAGAAAGAGCCTGTGATAGTATTTCTTTTGTAACACCGCTGATCTTTATATCCATTTGTATCGCTGTTATACCAGTTTTAGTTCCAACAACTTTAAAGTCCATATCTCCAAGATGATCTTCATCTCCTAAGATGTCTGTAAGAACGATGAATTTTTTGCCTTCTGCTATAAGGCCCATTGCAACACCAGCTACTGTAGCTTTAATAGGTACACCTGCTGCGAGAAGAGCCATACATCCAGAACAAACTGTTCCCATAGATGATGAACCGTTAGATTCCAAAACCTCAGAAACTATTCTGATAGTATAAGGAAAAGTTTTATAATCTGGAAGGATTGCGGATATTCCTCTTTTTGCAAGAGTACCATGTCCAATTTCACGTCTTCCTGGTGATTTTAATCCCTTTGCTTCTCCAACGCTGTATGGAGGAAAATTATAGTGTAGCATTAGTTTGTCTTTTGTTAGACCATTCAAAGAATCTACATATTGTTCATCATCTGGTGAACCTAGTGTTACAGCAGCTAGAACTTGTGTCTCTCCGCGTGTAAACAGGGCAGAACCGTGAACTCTAGGAAGAAAATTTGTTTCGCATGCAATAGGTCTTACCTGAGTAAATGGTCTTCCATCTATTCTTGTATCCTTATTTACAACAAGGTCTCTTGCAAATTTATATTTAAGATCTTCAAAGATCATACTTGCTGTAAACTTAAAAAGTTCTTCTTTTGAATTAAAGATCTTTTCAATATTGTCAGCGTGTTTTTCTTTATATTTTGCTATGACTTCTTTATCAAGATTAGCTTTTATCTCATCTATAGCTTTATAACGATCAAGCTTTTCTTTTATTCCAAAAGCCTTTGGAAATTTAGGCATACAATATTCTGAGATTAGTTTTTCAAGTGTTTCATCTTTTGTTGCCTCTTTAACTTCTCTTTTTGTTTTGCCTATTTCTTTTGCCAATTGTTTTTGTGCTTTTATTATTGGCTGAACTGAATCAAAAGCGAACATGATAGCTTCAAGAACTTCATTCTCTGTTAATTCTTTAGCTTCTCCTTCTACCATTACAACAGCTTTTTCTGTTGCTGCTACAAGGATATCCATATCACTTTTACTAAGCTGTTCTACGCTAGGTGCTGCGATTAATTTTCCATCAACTCTTCCTACTCTGCAAGCAGCGATAGGACCATTAAATGGTATGTCTGATATCATTAATGCTGCTGAAGCACCTATTAGTGCAGCTTGATCAGCACCATGATCTGGGTCAAATGATAATACTGTTGCTATTACCTGCGTCTCTGCTCTGAATGTTTCTGGAAAAAGTGGTCTTATAGGTCTATCAATAAGCCTTGATGTTAATGTCGCTATATCACTTGGTCTAGCTTCTCTTTTTAGATATCCACCTGGGATCTTTCCAGATGCATAATATTTTTCTATAAAATCAACTGTGAGTGGAAAAAAATCCAATCCTTCTCTTTCTGTTTTTGATGATACTGCTGTTACTAGAACTCTTGTGTCACCAAAGCCAACAAGTACTGCTCCATCTGCCTGTTTTGCTAGCTTTCCAGTCTCGATAGTTAGTTTCTTGCCGCCTAGTTCTGTTTCGATTACTTTGTACATAAACCTCTCCCTTGAAGGCCGTATTGCCTTCTATATTTTTATTTTGCTTGAATCCTTAAATTGATTAATATTACTTTCTCAGATCCAACTCTTTAATGAGCTTGGAATAACGTGTAGCGTCTTTTTTTCTAAGATAGCTAAGTAGAGTTTTTCTCTGTCCGACCAGCTGCATAAGTCCTAGTCTTGAGTGAAAGTCTTTTTTATGAGTTTCAAAATGTTTAGTAAGTTCTTCAATTCTTTGGGTCAGAATAGCTATTTGCACCTCTGGGGACCCTGTGTCGCCTTCGTGTGTCTTGAACTTTTCAATTGTAGTTGTCTTTTTTTCCTTTGTGATCACTTCTCTGTTCTCCTGTCATTTCTTTTTTATAATTTGGTTCAGGGCAGGGATTTAGCATAAACGGCAAATGGTGTAAAGATATAATTAAAGTGGGTATTTGGCTGGAAAAACAGCCAAAGGCTGACCGGAGGTTCCCTTGACACAGGTACTATTAGCTAGTAATACCCGTTACCAGGGTGCCCTCATAGCTCAGTTGGATAGAGCACCAGATTCCTAATCTGGTTGTCACAGGTTCGATCCCTGTTGGGGGTACCATCTTGCTTCGTCTTTTTATTTAATACTTTGTTGACTTCAGGCTCTGCTCCTGCGGAGTAGTTTTATCTACACCTCAGGAGCTAACTAATTGTCTATATCTAATTTTTTATCTCTATGGCTGGAGTTGAATAACGTTATTATCTGCAGGAGCATCAATATCATACATCAGGCATAACTGTATTCCATTCAACTTGGCCAAAAGTGCAATCTTTGCGAAATCTCTATCTAATGTCTGTGCCATACCCGTTGGTAAACCAGGCATACCGCCAGATATAGCTATAGCTGTTGTAGCAGTAAATTGTTGAGTTGGTGTCGCAACCGCTGTTCTAAAAGCGAGACCTACTACATATCCACAAGCTGTTTGTGGCGAGGCTTCTAAGTCAGAAATAAAAAGAGACATAATTACCAAAGATCCTAAAACAACGAATAACTTTTTCATGTAACGTACCTCCATCTTATTGTAATAATAAAAATTTAGCTTGAGCGTCTGTTAATTTACTTTTGCATGTATTTTCACGCGCATTAAAAGCCATATTGTTTTCAGTACATACACATGTTTTTTTATTTTCAATTGCTGTTGAATTATTAGGACAAGCAAGACAGGTTGGCTCATATCCAGTCTGTGACCATGTATTCCCTGAACATTGTTTGGCACTTTGATCTGTTACAACAGGCATACTTGGAAGACCTATTTGGTTTTTTTTGCTGTGACAACTAGTTATCAACAATAGAACAAGTATTAATAAATAGGAGCATTTGAATTTCATTGTTAAGGAATCCTCCTTTTTAATTCTTATATATGATTATATCATATAATTATGTGTTTTGTCAAGATGCTTGTTATAAATAAAAGCTTTTCTGGGTTATTTTTTAT
>JBAXWW010000092.1:0-6392 GCA_037128215.1 bacterium
TATGCGGCTTCAGTAATAGAAGACCCATAATATTAGTAAATTATTAGCTTATAAGGACTGAGTAAACCGACTAAACGCCAGCTTCTATGGAAACTTAGATTAAGATATTTTTGAATGCAAATTAGTATAAATTTACAAAAAAATTATCGTACAAATTCCCTGGCGTTGTTGAAGATTCTCATCCATGGACCATTTTCACCAGTAAATAGATTATTTGGTCTATAGGACATTATTACAGACCTAAATAATCTTTCTGGATGAGGCATCATTATTGTTGCACGACCATCTTCTGTAGTAAGAGCAGTGATACCCTCTATAGAACCATTCGGATTGAATGGATAACGTTCTGTTGGCTTACCATAATTATCTACATATACAGCAGATACCAAATTTAGTTTTTTTAGATTGGCATAGTTACCAGTTCGTTGAAAATCTGCCAACCCTTCCCCGTGAGCAATAGGTATGGGTAGTTTAGATCCTGCCATCCCTTTAAATAATATAGACTGCGAATCTTTAAGTTCAACAGTAACATATCTTGCTTCAAACTGTTCTGATCTGTTCCTTAAAAATTCTGGCCAATCCTGTGCACCAGGAATTATATTTTTAAGCTGGGACATCATCTGACATCCGTTACACACACCTAGGGAGAATGTATCTTTTCGTGCAAAGAATTTTGCAAACATCTCTTTTAAATATTCATTGAATAAAACAGACTTAGCCCACCCTGAACCAGCACCAAGAACATCACCGTATGAAAATCCTCCACAGGCTACTAATCCATTAAAATCCTTTAGATCAAATTTTTTATTAAAAAGATCTGTCATATGTATATCTACGCTATCAAAGCCTGCTTTATCAAAACTGGCCGCCATTTCTACCTGGCCATTTACACCCTGCTCTCTTAAAATTGCCATTTTCGGACGAGTATTTGTGCTTATGTTAAAATTAAAATCAGGATCATAAGTTAATTTAAAGCTCAGTCCTGGGTCTTTCTCATCTAATAAATTATCATATTCCTGCTTTGCACTTTCTGGGTTGTCCCTATATTCCTGCATACGATATGTAAGCTCTGACCAAGACCTGTTAAGTTTTGTTATAGAGTCACTATATACAGATTTACCATCGTAATTTATTTGAAATGTTTTATCTTTTGAAGGTTCACCTATTACAGAACTTATATGATTAATAGTATATTTCTCAAGAATACTATTAACTTTTACAAGATCCGCATTAGCTACCTGCACAACTGAACCTAGTTCTTCAGAGAATAAAATAGAAAGTGAATTTATTGTATTTGATCTTTTATCATTATTCAGATCTTTTATATCAATTTTAAGTCCACACCTAGCTGAGATAGCCATTTCTGCAAGTGTAACAAAGAGTCCGCCGTCTGATCTATCATGATAAGCAAGTATTAAACCTTGCGAGATCATTTCCTGAATAGCGTTATAGAAATTAACGAATAAGGTTGGATCATCAAGGTCTGGATGCTCATTACCTACCTGATTATAGACCTGAGCAAACGCAGAAGCGCCGAGTCTGTTCTTTTTTTGTCCAAGGTCCAGCAAGATAAGTTTGGTATCAGAAATATTAATTCCACTGCTATTAATATCCTTTATATTTGGTGTAACAGTTTTTCTTACGTCTTTTACTGGAGCAAAAGAACTCACAACAAGACTAAGAGGAGCTATCATTTTCTCTTCTCTACCTTTAGCTGTCTTCCACACAGTACGCATAGAAAGTGAATCTTTTCCGACTGGGATGCTTATGCCAAGCTTAGGACATAATTCTTCCCCCACTGTTCTTACAGAATCATAAAGATTTGCATCTTCACCATCTTCTCCACATGCGCACATCCAGTTAGCAGAAAGTTTTATATTACCTATTTCTCCAATATTAGTTGAAGCGATATTTGTTACAGCTTCTCCTATAGCCATCCTACAAGATGCTGGTCCTGAAACTACTGCTATGTTTGTTCTTTCTCCCATAGCCATAGCTTCACCAGAGTTTGATCTATAAGAAGCTGTTGTAACAGCGGCATCAGCAATAGGAGTTTGATATGGACCTACCATTTGGTCCCTTGCGACCATCGCAGTAATACTTCTATCTGCAATTGTTATTAAAAAAGTCTTATTTGCAACAGAAGGTAACCTAAGTACTCTTTCTACAGCATCTAAAACTTTAATACCGTTTAGATCAAGAGGCTTATGTTCCTGTTTAAGATGAGTTACCTGTCTTAGCATCTTTGGAGGTTTATGAAGTATCACACCTATATCGATATCTATTGGTTTATTGTCAAAATGTTCATCATGTAAACTAAGATGGCCATCGCCTGTAGCCTTACCTAGCACAGCAAGTGGACAACGTTCTTTTTCACATATCTTTACAAATAGATCCAGCTGTTCTGGAGCAATCGCAAGTACGTAACGTTCCTGAGACTCATTACACCATATTTCCATAGGGCTCATAGAAAGGTCTTCATTATTGATCTTTCTTAGCCAGAATTCACCACCCGTAGCAGAAACAAGTTCAGGGCAACCATTAGATAATCCACCTGCTCCGATATCATGAATACTTAAAATGGGATTTTTCTCATTCAAGGCAAGACATGAATCTATAACTTCCTGACATCTACGCTGCATTTCTGCATTACCACGTTGAACAGAATTGAAATCAAGATCAGCATCATTACTCCCTGTATCCATAGAAGATGCAGCACCACCACCGATTCCTATTTTCATAGCTGGTCCGCCGAGCTGAATTATATATGATTTAACTGGAATATCTTTTTTGTGCGCATGAAGACGTTTTATATTACCCATACCGCCAGCGACCATTATTGGTTTATGATAACCACGATAGCGATCATTATGCACTTCTTCATAAGTTTTAAACAATCCTGTTAACTGTGGACGGCCAAATTCATTTCCAAAAGAAGCTCCACCTATAGGACCTTCTATCATTATCTCCAAAGGTGTGGCCAGACGACTTGGAAACTCAGAATAATCTTTTTCCCACGGCATAAGAAAACCAGGTATCTTTAAATTCGAGACCATAAAAGCAGCAAGACCTGCTTTACTTTTACTTCCAGTACCTGTTGCTCCTTCATCTCTGATTTCTCCACCAACACCAGTTGCAGCACCTGAAAAGGGAGAAATTGCTGTCGGATGATTATGTGTTTCCACTTTTGCAAGCATGTCTAATTTACAACTATCATAATGGTAAACACCATTAGTGGATCTCTGCGGTTCGAAATAAAAATCGTCATGACCTTCTATTACGCATGCATTATCTATATATGCTACAAGGTTTCCCTTTGGATTCTTTTCATAAGTATTCTTTATCATCTGAAAAAGAGATTTATTCTTCTTCTCACCATCTATCATCCATTCAGCATTGAATATCTTGTGTCTGCAATGTTCTGAGTTAACCTGTCCAAACATCAGAAGTTCTACATCTGTAGGGTTTCTTTTTATCTTTGTATACACATCATTCAAATATTCTATTTCTTCCTTACTAAGAGCCAATCCCATCTCTGTATTAACTTTTTCTAATGCGGAAATTCCTTCTTCCATTAATCTTATAGATACAAGTGGGGCTGGTTCCACATGTTTAAAAACATCATTTATATCCTCGTAGACACCCTCTGTCATCCTGTCATGCAAGACATGAAACAGTTGAAGCGTCTTATTGTTTTCTATTATCTGTTCTTTTGAATCAAGTATCCTAAAATAGATACCTCTTTCTACCCTTTTTATATCTTTTAATCCTGCATTATGGAAAATATCAGTAGCCTTAGTCGACCATGGAGAGATTGTTCCCTTTCTAGGAGTAACAAAGAAGCCGTCTTCCTTACTAAAGTAACCTTCGCTACCTAGTAGATTATTCGCTTTATTTAGAACATCAGTGGGTATTTTTTCTTCTATATTCAGAAAATAAACAAATTTTGCCGAGAGATAAGCAACATCCTTATTTATTTTTTTTATTTTTTCTAGCAGGTTAGCTATTCTAAAATCAGAAAAAGCATCCCCTCCCTTTAGTATTAGCGGTGTCACTATTTAAACCTCATTTTTTTAATAAACGTCTAACAGCCTCTGAATATTTTTCTTTTGTCTTAGTCACAACATCTTCTGGAAGTTCTGGTGCAGGAGGTGTTTTATCCCAACTCAAACTATTCAAATAATCCCTAACATACTGTTTGTCATAACTAGGTTGAGATTCTCCTGCCTTATATGTGTCCATTGGCCAAAATCTTGAAGAATCAGGAGTAAAAAGCTCATCAATAAGAATTAATTTACCGTCTAGAAGGCCAAACTCGAACTTTGTATCCGCTATTATGATACCTACAGATTCTGCATAATTAGCCGCAAAATTATATAATTTAAGACTTACTTCTTTTACCTGCTGAGCAACATCCTGCCCTATCAACTTAACCACATCATCAAAACAAATATTTTCATCATGTTCCCCAACTGGAGCTTTTGTTGAAGGAGTAAAAAGTGGTTCTCTAAGTTTTTGTGATTCAACAAGACCTTTTGCTAATTGTATACCAGACACAGTTCCTTTTTTCTGATATTCCTTAAGTCCTGAACCTGTAATATAGCCTCTAACTATCGCCTCTATCGGAAGAGATTCAGCTTTTTTTACGATAACAGATCGTCTTGCTAAATCTGATATGTGCATATCAACATCTATGTTGCTAGGATCTTCCTGAATTATGTGGTTGTCTATAATGTGTTTTGTCAGTTTGAACCAGTGGTTTGATATCTGTGTAAGCATTACTCCCTTTTGAGGTATCGGTGTTGGAAGAACACAATCAAAAGCAGAGATCCTGTCTGTTGCAATTATAAGAAGCTGATCCTTATTCTCTGACTCGAAAATTTCTCTTACTTTTCCTCTTTTTACAAAATTAAATTTTTGTTTATTCGACATAAACCAGACTCCTTTGTTATTTTAAAAGCTTATAAAACTTTTTTATATATTAGGTCCACATTCTTAAGAACATGCATTTTATCAAATAATTTTTCTAGATCTTTTTCAGGGATAAGAGATGTAACCCTAGTATCTTTTTTCAAAATATCAATAAACATAGTCTCTGTATTACCTTCTTCTATCAGCTTCCACAGCTTCATAGAGCTCTCTTGAACTACAGCATATGCATCATCCCTTCTTAATCCCTTGCGCATAAGTTCTACTAATACAAAACTTGAATATACAAGACCATGTGTAAGGTTAAGGTTTTTTTGCACACTTGATTCTATAACCCTTAATCGCGATAAAATGCCGGTCATCCTCTTTATCATGTATCCTGTAAGTATTGTTGAATCAGGTCCAATTATTCTTTCTGCAGAGGAATGACTTATATCTCTTTCATGCCAAAGAGCTATATCTTCAATTGCTACACCTGCATATCCTCTTAAAACTCTTGCACAGCCTGTAATATTTTCTGCAGAGATAGGATTGCGTTTATGTGGCATCGCACTAGAACCAGTTTGTCCTTTTGTGAACTCTTCCATTACTTCCATAACTTCTGTACGCTGAAGATGTCTTAGTTCAAGAGCCATCCTCTCTATACCAGCACCACACAATGCCAGTGCATTAAATGCCTCTGCGTAAATATCCCTAGGAACAACCTGTGTCGTTATACCTATTGTTCTTAAATTAAGTTTTTTTGCAGCAAGTTCTTCTATCTTTGGATCAAGAGCAGCATAAGTACCAACAGCTCCTGATATTATGCACACAGATACTTGTTCTTTTGCACTAATAAGACGGACTCTATTCCTTTTTAATTCATCGTACCAATGAACAAACTTAAGTCCAAAGCTCATAGGTTCTGCGTGTATGCCGTGTGTTCTTCCAACACAAACAAGGTCTTTAAACAATATAGCTTTACTTTCTACTTCCACCATTAATTTATCTAATTCTTTTATAACAAGTTCTAAAGAATCCCTCATCATCATAGAAAAAGCGGTATCCATAATGTCAGATGATGTAACCCCCATATGAAAGTAACAGCCATCTTCTCCAATTTGTTCTACAACGCTGTTAACAAAGGCAACTACTTCGTGTTTAGTTATAGCCTCTAAATCTCTTATTTTATCAAGATTGACTTTAGATATCTCTCTTATTTTTTTTGCTGATCCTTTTGGTATTTGATTTAATTCAGCCCATGCATCACAAACAGCTATTTCTGTATCAAGCCATCTTTGAAAACGATTTTGATCCGTCCATATTTTTGCTATTTCTTCGTGATTGTATCTGTCTATCATTTCTATCACCTCAGCGTTATATTCTTTTTAACCCTTTCACCTCTAGCTATTGGTATCCTCATCGTGTGATCTATTCCCATCTTTTGATTTATGAATCTTACATTATGCACACCAGGCTCTAGT
>JBAXWW010000093.1:0-6379 GCA_037128215.1 bacterium
GGATATTTTTGTTTTAGTTTTTTTACATTCTTTGCAGTTAACATCCCTGCCATAGGAAAGCCAGCAACTAGATCCGGCACTTTCACTGTTTTTTGTTGAGATATTATTTTTGCTGTCTCTGCCATGAATTTAACACCACAGAACAGTATAAGTTCTTCTGAGGTGTTCTTTGCCTTGAACGCAAGGTCCAGGCTGTCACCTATAAAATCTGCCACGTCCTGTATTTCTGGCCTCTGATATGTATGTGCCAGTATTACCGCGTTGTTCTTTTTTTTCAGATCATGTATTCGTTTTTTCAATGTTTCTAAATCCAAACTAAAAGTCTCCAAATAATACACTAATTTTTCATCTAGAGGGACTTGAACCCTCGACCTTCAGCATGGTGCAACACAATTACAAATATGTAAATACAAGTTAATCATTGCATCTATTAAGAATTAAATATAATTAGTATCTCTAATGGATAATATTTCTACTATCTTTAAATTGCTTGAAAAAGAGATAGCTTTTGAACCAATAATAACCAAACTTGCAAGAAAAAACGCTAGCAGATTTGAGATACTGGTAGCAACTATGATGAGTGCCAGAACAAAGGATGAAGTTACTGAATTAGCTGCCGAACGATTATTTAACATAGCAAATACACCTGATAAAATATTAAAAATAGACATAAATAAATTAGAAAAAATAATATACCCTGTTGGTTTTTACAAAACAAAAGCCAAACACCTACAGCAACTTTGTAGTATTATAATAAAAGAACATAAGGGAGTCGTACCAGATTCAATGGAAGGGCTACAGACACTTCCTGGTGTTGGCTTAAAGACGGCAGCCTTAGTATTATCAGAAGGCTTTGGTTTGGATGAAATATGTGTAGATACTCATGTACACAGAATATCCAACAGACTTGGTATTATAAAAACTAAAAAACCTACAGAGTCATATTTTGAATTAAAAAAAATGCTTCCAAAAAAATATTGGAGAAAAATAAACTTTCTAATGGTAAGTTATGGCAAGACGATCTGCGCTCCTGTAAGCCCAAAATGTTCGATTTGCTCATTAAATAAAATTTGTCCAAAAATTGGTGTTAAGAATAAAAGATAGGTGGAAAATTTTTTGATATATATTAAAAAAAATTGGGACAGGTCAACTACATCAGATGCTCGAAAGGAACGAGTCCTTTCTGGGGGTTATGGGGTATCGAAAAAGCATCTTTTAATGTAGGCAAACCTGCCCTAATTTTATAAATTAATTTATACAAAAATTATGCCACAGCTAAAGCCAATAATATTAACAGGTTATAAACAGAGGGTTTACACGTAATGACAAAAAACGGCACAAAAGACACAATTTGTGGCAAATTGAAAATAGATAAAATGCAGTTATCTGACCTACCAGAGATAATGTGTATAGAGACTTTATGCTTCAAGGCGCCGTGGAAGTTAAATTATTTTGAAACAGAATTAGATTATAGCGACTCAACTAGTTTAACCGTTAGACTTGATAATAAAATAATTGGATATATAGTTTTAAGAACTTTTGTGGATGAGGTCCACATTATGAATATAGCTGTAGCCCCAGACTATAGAACTAAAGGAATAGCGACAAAAATTTTAAAATATGTGTTTGAGAATATATCCAAAGACATGTCAATGCTCCTTGAAGTAAGACAATCAAATATTGCGGCTCAGAATCTTTATAAAAAAATGGGATTTACTTGTTTGTACACAAGAAAAGCCTATTATGATGACGGTGAGAATGCTATAGTTATGGTCAAAGGTTATGATAACATAACAAAGGAAGGTAAAAAATAATGAGCTCTAAGGTTTTAGATAGAGAAGCTGTTATAGAAAAAATAGACAATCTCTCCAAAGATGTTATTTCCATCTGGTTAAGGACTAAGGACCTTGAATTTGAACCAGGACAATTCTTAATGATAGAGACTCCTGGATTCTCTCTGAGGCGCCCCTTTGTTATTGCAGACAAAATAAAGGACTCAGTAAGAATAATCTTTAAATTACGAGGAGAAGGCACACACCTACTCTCTATGTTAGGAGTTGGAACAACATTAAAAACGCTTGCTCCTCTTGGAGAAAAATTCCCTGAACCTGACACCAAGACCATACCTATTCTTGTAGGTGGTGGAATTGGTATAGTTACTATGCTGCCGCTCGCTAAAAAGTTATCTACTAATCACAAACCCATAATGTTAATGGGGGCAGATACAATAAGTTCTTTAATATTAGAGCAAGAATTAAAAAATTTCTCTCAAGTAATAACCTGTACTGACGATGGCACTTGCGGTGATAGATGTAACGTTGTCCAATTGTTAGAAAAATATGTTTTTAAAAAAAATGACAAGTATACCGTTTATGCCTGCGGTCCAAATCCAATGCTAAAAGCCATAGGTAAATTTACTGAATCTAAAAACATAAAATGTTACGTCAGCCTAGAAGAAAGAATGGCCTGTGGTATTGGGGCATGCTTGTGTTGCGCTGTAAAAACAACAAATGGCATAAAAAGAGTATGTAAAGAAGGACCTGTTTTTGAGGCAAAGGATATAAAATGGAATTTTGTAGAAGAGGAGATATAACTTGGCAGATCTTAAGATAAAATTGTTTGGAGAAACATTAAAAAGTCCATTAATAATGGCAAGCGGTGTCTTTGGTTACGGCGATGAGTATGATTTTATCGATACTAATTTAATAGGTGCTTTTGCAACAAAAGGATTAAGCATTAATCCAAAAGAAGGAAATACAACACCAAGAATAGTAGAAACAGCTGCAGGCATAATAAATTCAGTAGGATTACAAAACGTAGGAATAAAAAAGTTCATAGAAGACAAGATGCCTAAGATAAAAAATTCTAAAATGAAAATAATAGCTAACTTCTTTGGCAAGTCCGACGAAGAATATATAGAAGCTGCAAAACAACTAAATTATGTTAAAGAAATATTCGCATTAGAAATGAATATATCATGCCCTAACGTAAAGAAAGGAGGCCTAGCTTGTGGACAGGATCCAGCACACGTATACAAGTTAACATCAGAAGTAAGGGTAAGTACAAAAAAACCTCTAATAGTAAAACTAACTCCCAACGTAACAAGCATAACAGAAATAGCAAAAGCAGCAGAAGACGCTGGAGCTGATGCAATTAGTCTTATAAATACCGTAAAAGCTATGAAGATAGATATAAGAACTGGCCGTCCAATGCTTGGAAACCAAATGGGGGGACTAAGTGGTAGAGCAATAAAACCTATAGCTATAAGAGCAGTATATGAAGTAGCAAAAGTCGTTAAAATACCTATAATCGGCATGGGTGGAATATTTTCAGCAGAAGATGTAATAGAATTTTTTATGGCTGGTTCAACATGTGTACAAATAGGAAGTGCTGTTTTTTACAATCCTGACATATGTGCCACAATTTACAAAGATTTAAATGAATTTTGCACTACTAATAACATAAAAAAGATTACTGATCTAAGAGGGAAAGCCCTTTAATAATCAATCTCTAGCCTGCTTGGCTTTTAAGATTATAAAGATAAAGAATAGTAGAACTAAAAGTATTATTAAAAATTTTCCTATACTCCAATCTTTTTCTGCAAATGTTTTGCTTCTTGCAATATCTTCATTATGCCTTTTTCTTATTAAGTTTGACCTGTAACCATCTTTTGCCTCATCCTCAGCGCTTACACCCTCTTCTTTTTCTGCTGTTTTGCCAGAAGCAGACTCAGCTTTTTGTGATGACGAATAACTATTTTCTGTTGGCCTTCTTGTTGATTCCAGATCTGCTTCTTCTTGAGCACTAGTTCTTCTGGAACCAGTATAGTTTGAGGAATTCTTATCTTCTTGATTTTTTTTCTGTGGAGCATTAACGTTCACGTCAGTAGCATTTCCTGCACTATCAACATTACCAGAAGCCCCATTCCCATTACCTCTACCCTTCCCAGAACCAGAACCACCACCCTGTCCTCCACCA
The DNA here is from genome assembly GCA_037128215.1 of bacterium. Lineage (GTDB taxonomy): Bacteria > Bdellovibrionota > JAFGOL01 > JAFGOL01 > JAFGOL01 > JAPLFT01. Next base: position 3,979 of record JBAXWW010000093.1, read on the forward strand.
CCTCCAGAACCACCAGAAGAAGCCTTTAGCGTTATTCCTGGAGTCTCAAACATCTTTCTTTCTATATCATATGTCCCTGAAGAACTTTGATCTAGCCCTGCTATTTGGTTTCTGGCACCAAGTTTCCATGTCACTAATCTGGACTCTATAGCTCCTGAAAATTGTGTAAGACTAAGTACTATTCCTGCCATCAAAGCTATCATAAGCATATACTCAACAGATGCTTGTGCTTTTCTTCCAATAATTTTTATTTTTATAATCACTTGAAAATCCTTTCATCTTCCTCAATAATCTATTTAGTGAGGCTTACAAAATGAAATTTACACGTTCTGCTCGTATGCTTATGCCATTTATCTTTAGCATAATTTTTGCCTGTGTTTACATATATACTATACCATATTGGCACAGTAATGTAAGTTCCAAGACTTTTTTTATAAAAGCTTGTTTAATCTTGGGTTCATCATTGCTGACCCTAACCCTTAGTATGTTAATAAGGGGATACATAGACATCTCACTTACAATCATAAGTTACGGCATTTTAAGTACAGGAATAATTTCATTCATGTCCTACACAGAGATAGTAAACAACACATCAACACATAATGATTTGATAATACCAATGACTTTTATATTAATATTTACGTCGATTTTACCAGAGATCCATAAAAGATCTGCCTTAAAAAAAATGGCACAATGGTGTCTTGGCGGAAAAAGATTGGAAGATTATTCGAAGTCACCATGGTCTTTTTTAAATGAAAGGAAAAAACGCTTACTTTCTATTTTATATTTTGACACACCTGAACTTAGCAAAATTGCACAGCAAATAGAACCTGAAGTACTAAGAAGAACCATGAACAATATTTTATCTAATAGTATAAAGACCTGCTCTCAACATAATGGGATATTCATTCGTAATACTGAAGACTCAATATTAGTAGCCTTTGAACCATCAGAAAAATATGGCAAAATGAATACAACAGAAACCTTCTCTGCCTACCACAGCATACTTTGTGGCATGGCTTTAAAACAAGTTATAGAAGAGCTCAAAATATCAATGAATGTTGACTCTATAAAAAACCTTCATGGAAGAGTTGTTATTTCTACCGATAACGGGATCGTGCTTCAGGATATAAGAAGAGGAAAGATGGAACTATCACTTTTTTCCAATGCCATGAACACCATAAGTGACATTATACCCTTAAGTGATGGTGCTGATGTAATTATTGATTCAAGAACACATGACCTTTGTTCAGAATATTTTGTTACAAAATCAATAGGTGGAAAAGCATTCCTTGTTCTTGGAATATCCGGATACTATAAATAATGATCTATAGATTATAGTACCAGTCGCTGCCCTCTGGACCATCCATTATAACAATACCCTTTTTCAAGAGATTGTCTCTTGCCACATCAGCAGTTTTAAAATCTTTATTTTTTCTAGATTCATTCCTAATTAATATTTGTTGTTCTATCTCTGACCTCATAAGGCCAATTCTTTTTGCGATCTTTTCCTTATAATTTTCTATATATTTTATTGGGTCTTCATCAATTATACTAAAAATGGACTGAACATTAGCAAGAGCATTAATAAAGCGTTCTAGAACTAAAGAGCTTGGTTGTTTATTCCTATCTAAATATTGATTGATAGTTGTAAAAAAATCATTTAATGACGCTAAAGATTCAGCAGAATTAAAGTTATCATTCATGCTAAAAATAAACTTAGCACCAAAGTCAGCTATAGTTTTTTCCATATTTTGATCATCATAATTATTAGAATATTTATCTTTAATGTAATTTATTCTTTTTAACGTAGAGTAATAATAATAGATTCTTTTTTCTGCATTTATAAGATTGGTCTCGTCAAAATTGCAGTTTGAATTATATGAAAAGGAAAGGATCATATACCTGATTACATCAGCATCATACTTATCTAATGCATCATTTATGGTATAAAAATTCCCAAGACTTTTGCTCATTTTTTGTTTACCGACCATAACCAGACCATTATGCAGCCAATACTTAGCAAAAGGTTGACCAGTTAAAGCTTCTGATTGAGCAATTTCATTTTCGTGGTGAGGAAAAATTATATCAACTCCTCCACCATGTATATCTATGGAATCACCAAGATATTTTTTAACCAAGGCAGAGCATTCTATGTGCCAACCGGGCCTTCCCTTGCCCCAAGGAGATTCCCAAAAAGGTTCTCCTTCTTTACAAGCCTTCCATAAAGCAAAATCATGAGGAGATTTCTTAGCAGAGTTATTATCTAAGTCAGGTTCTAATTCATCAAGACTTCTTCCGCTTAATTTGCCATATCCATGAAATTTTTGAACATCAAAATAGACACTTCCCTCTTTTTCATATGCATATCCTTTATCTATAAGACCTCTAACAAAATCTA
>JBAXWW010000094.1:0-6291 GCA_037128215.1 bacterium
TAATCCTAGGTGTAGAAATATCTATGATCTGCTTATCGTGAGTATTTATTCTTATCTTGAAATTAGCATTATCTATTTGTGCACCTTCAATTTTAGCCTTAAGCAAATCTTCTACCATCTTGCTTATATTTATTTTTTTTAAATCTATCGGTTCACCAGAAGACTTTGTTTCCATATAAAGACTTGGTGAATCAAGGTTTACAGCAGAGACCTTAATCTCACCTCTTATTAATTTTATCGGGTTGAATTTTATTACAGCCTTAGGAGCAAAAAGATTTATCTTTAACTTATCATCATTTTTTTCCATCTTAAGCTTATAAACGACTATAGCTGGCCTAAAATAAGAAAATTTTATATCATCAATATCTATTTTGAGATTAAGTTTATAGTAGGCTTGAGAAATGACTAATCTTTTTGCTATATCTCTTAGGGCTAGAGAATCAAAAAGAAAAAAGACAGCAACTATTACAACTACCGTGAATATAACACTAAAAATTAATGCCCTTTTAACCATCTATTACTTACCAATCACAGCTAATCTTATATCTACATCCCTATATGATGGATTGATCTGACGTATCCCGTTATAACTATTCCTTGCATTTGTAACATCTCCTTTAATTTCATAACAAATCGCTAAATAATATAAAGCATCTAGCTTATATCTTTCATAGGAGCTTTCTCTTTGTAATTTATTTAACAAAGCAATAGATTCATTCAGTTGATTGATCTCTCCTAATCTAGCGGAAGAATAGGCGTAGTATATTTTTGATTCTGTCAGTTTATCAGCATCATCTTCTCTAGAGGATAAATACTCCATAACTTTTTTAAAGGACTTCGTTGCTTCTTCCCACAGGTCGAGCTCCATATAAGCTATACCAAGATCAAACACGGTATTATAATCGTTGGGAAGCAGAACATCTTTTATTCTGCTGTTAAATATACCCAAGATGTTTTTTATCTCTAGATCTTCAGAAGGTAAGCTCTTTCCATCTAAGTACTGTTCCAACGCAGAGATCATCTCATCCGTAGTTTTATCCGATTGTTCTGGCCGTGGTCTTTCCTGTATGGAATCCATATCGTTTGAGAGTTTTAAAGCCTTCGCTAAAAGTGTTCTTATTTCTGGATTACCTGGATCCTCTTCTAAAAGTCCAAATAATTTTTGACTGGCCTTATCATAGAGCCCGTCATCTATCAGTGACTCTGACTCCCTAATTATTTCCATTATACCTGATGGTAGATTGGTTTTATTTTTAGTATCTATTATTGTCGTTTTTTGTTCTACAGCATTTTGTAACTTGTCTTCATATTCTTCCATAGCAAGATTGTGTTCTATATCTACGCTCTTGACCTTGGTAAATTCTTGTTTTTTAAGATATGAAAGTTCCTCATCCAGCTTTTCTTTTATAGATAGTTCATTCTTTATCTCTTCCACTTTTGTCTTTTCTTTTTGGAATTCTAATATAGAAGAATGTATCTTTTTCACCTTGTCCTTGGCGCTCTTATCATCAAGTATCCACTCGCCATTTAGAACAGCTTCACAAAGTTTTTTAGCTGTATCATCATAACCAAGAGCCCACACAGATTTTAGTAAAATAATAAATATAGGTGATTCTGAAGGGCATAATCTAATACCCCAGATAGCAAGATGTAGACAAGAGATGAGTCTTCCAGTTTTAAAATATAAGATGGCAAGGTCATATATATATGACCTGTTCTCTGGTGAATTAGTTAAGGCAAGATTAAGAGCTACATCCAATAAAGCGTACTCAGATCCGTTCTTCAATTCTGATATAATGGCATCTATATTCTGATCAACCTTATTTTTTGCTCCTCTCCTATATTCTTTCTTTATTATCTCAAGTAAATCCTCTACTCCATCCTGCCCCAGTTCCTTTATTATTTGGAGAATCTCTATTGCCTTATCCATAAAGCCTTCATATTCATAGTGCTGAGCTACTATCTTATAGTAGTAACTTGCCTCTCCATATTGTTTAATTTTTCTAAATATATTGGCAAGCTTTAATATAACCTCTGTGTCATCTGGATCTATTGATAGAATTCTTTTGCATATAGCTATAGCTTTTTTGTAGTTACCTTTCTGAGAACTAATATTAAGCAGTGTCTCCAAAAACTCTATTGCCTCGTCATATTTAGAAAGCTCCTGATAACACTGTGATATTTTCAAAAGTAGATTTTCATCGTTAAGATTAGTATCAAGAATGGATAAAAAAGAAGAAAGAGCCTGCTCATAGTTACAAGCGGCAAAAAATTCGTTACCTTTAAGATAGACCGACCTAGCATCCATATTAGTTACATTTTATTGGAGATAACAAGAAATGTATATGCCTTTTTTCTGGGCTCCCAGAGAGCATGTTCCTCATTAAAGAGGTTCTTGGACCTATATACCTACTATCGTTCCTATCTATGATCCTTTTGTCTGTTTCATAGTATTCGTCGTCAAGCCCGAGCAAGTGTCCTATCTCATGAGCAGCTGTTCTTGGTGGTGTAAGTACGCTCCATTCGTGGCTGGTAACTCTTTTACTATAAAAAGAGCTTGGCCATGGCAGAATATTAATCATTGTATAAGGACTAGAAGAATAATCATATGGTACATTTTGTATTTGGAGTTTTGAACTATATCTTGACCATATATTTTGAGAAGAACTTATCCATACTTTTGCTCTATCTTCAAAATTTATATTTGATGAATAGATAAATTTAATTTTTAGCTTAACATAAAAAAGATCTTTCCTGTGTTCTACAGAGTAATTTACAGGCCAGCTTTTACCAAAAATATCAGACTCTATGTTCCATGAATCTGCTACTTTACTGGTAACCCTATATTTACTACAGTCCAGTTTAGGATACTTATCCTCATTCATGCTGATAAGATTACTATCTGCCGTCTTTATGCTTTCTAGATATTCCTGTGATGGATAAAAAGCATACGCCTTCTTAAAGTAAGCAAGAGCATCTACATCATTAAGTTTAAATTCATCGAGTAGACCATTTATAAATGCAAATAAACTTTTTTCATATTCTGTCTTTGGCGTAGATAATTTTTCTGCATATTTTTTTGCCAATTCTAAATTATCATGTTCTAGCAACCATGATATAAATATTGCTATAAAGTCTTTTCTGTTTGGGTACTCTTTTATTATCTTATTAGCATCCTTTACAGCCTCTTTAAATAAGAGATATCTAACCCTCATCTCACACCGCTCACTTAATAGGTAGTATAGCTCCGTGTCACGCCATTCTTTAGATATAAGATTTCCATATATCTTTTCTGCTTTTTTGAACCAGCCAGTTCTGTAATATATGTGAGCAAGATATTTTAGTGAGATAAAATCATTTGGTTTTAATCGAAGAACATCAATAAAAAGGTCTTTTGCTTCAAGTTGTTTGTTCTCTGCATACAAGACAAGAGCATCTAATTTTTTATATTCGATCTGATCTAATATATTAATAGTTTCCGGTCTATTCCTGGATATTTTTTTAGCATTCTCGTTGTTTCCCAACATAAGATAAGAGTATGCCAGATAGAACTTAGAGGACATGTCATCTTTTAATATATCCACAGAAAAAAAATCTACAGCTTTGGTCCAGTTACCTTTGACATATTCAGATAGCCCCCTGTAAAAAGCAGCTTTCTTATCGTCTATATGATATTTTTTTATTATTTGTTCTATCTCTGCACCAGAGTAAGTCTGCAGCCTTAGGTAGTCTTCATAGTAAGCCCCTCTAAGATAGAGATCCATAGCACTACCGGCATTCCCTTCTGATTCAAATATTTTTGCCTTAAAATAGGTACAATCAAGTCCTTTAGTCTTGCATAAGTTAAAGACTTTTCTGGGCTGGTAATTTCCTTTCTCAATTAAGTCCACAAGTTGTTGATGATCATTACAGAAGCTCAATGCAGATAAAAAAGAAAAAATGATAATCAACACAAGTTAAGCTCCTGTATAAGTTGCTTTATATCTTGTTCCAAAGGAGAGAAAAAAGTCATTCTTTGCCTAAAGACAGGATGTAATATCGTTAGAGACCTAGCATGCAGAGCCTGCCTTTTTATACTAAGTCCTTTTTGCCTTTTCCCATAAACAGGATCTCCTATTATAGGATAACCATGATCCAACATGTGAACTCTAATTTGATGTGTCCTGCCTGTTTCTAGAACTACATTCAACAGACTTTCCTCTCCGTTGTCCTTTATCACATAATAGTTGGTTACAGCTCTTTTACCACTAGAAAGCCTACTCGTAAATTTTTTCCTATCTACTGGGTGTCTTCCAAAAAAAGTTTCCCATCTATCTTCTCTTAAATGAGGAACACCTGAAACTACTGCGGTATAATATCTTCTCGCTGTTTTTTCAGCGAATTGTCTTGCAAGATCAAGATGTGACAAATTATCTTTTGCCATTACAATAAGTCCACTGGTCTCTTTATCTAGACGATGAACAACTCCAGGCCTAGTATCTCCTCCGATATTTGATAACTTCCCTTTACAATGAAAAAAAACAGCATTAACCAAGGTCCCTTCATAATTCCCTGGTGCAGGATGAACAACCATGTTTGGGGTCTTGTTAATAACAATAATATGATCATCCTCGTAAACTACCCTTATAGGTATTCTCTCAGGTTTTACATCTACGGGTAAAGGTTCTGGTATCGTTATTTTAATCTGTTCTCCACCACTCAAAGAACGCGAAGGTTTTACGTGTTTATCATTAACAAGGACATTGCCAGATTTTATAAGAGCCTGGATAGAGTTCCTAGAAAAAACTCCACCAACTTCCTCAAAATAATCTACCAACAGTACATCAACTCTTTTGGCTGGTTCCTGTACGACAAATGTATAGTTTTGTTCTTTCACTTCTTTATAGACTTATCGAACCTGGCCATATAAGCATCGACCACTTTATCTACATCAAAGCCAAGAAGTTTAGCGTAACTCTTCAAAAAGCCACGAGTATAAACCCTTGCTGGAAGAGCAGAAAAGTCTTCTCTTTCTATAGCCTCTATATGATAAACAGCAACTTTTAATTTATTGGAAACATAGACATAAGACAGGTTCTTATACTTTCTTACCTCAGCAAAAAACTCACCTTTAAAGTCCTGTGCAATTGATATTTTCTTTTCCATTTCTTCACTGACCTTATAATCAGGCACATTACTATCAGCGTCATTTTTCGTAATAGTGGCATAAGCCTTAAAAGCAGTCTTGTTAATTTTTATGTTTTCGTCTGCATCTTCATCAGCACCAGATCTTTTAAAATTAGGAGTTTCCACGAAAGTCCTTTTCATCTCTCCCGGTTTATCAAAGATAATATTAACAATAGAGCGATTACTACTAATGTTGTGTTCTTTATTATAGAAATCTCTTCTCTGTGGATTAATCAGAACCTGATATGCCTCTTCTATAAGATTGATCATATTACTACTTTCATCATCTGAATATAGACTATAAAGAGCCATAGAATCCTTGTTATATACGCTCTTAGCTTTTTGATAAGCTTCCACAATCTCTTTTCTTGTAGAGTCCTCTCTTATATCTAGAATTTCATAATAGTTTGCATTAGCTTTTACTTTATTGTTTTTTTTCATAATCATAACTCTTTTATAAATTTTACGTCTGGATCTAAAAGCCTTTTGAATATTTTATTAAAGTTAGAAACAAGTTTAGAGTTTGGGAATTCAATAAGAAGAGGCGTTTTTTTTCTTACACTTTGCCAGACCATATTGTCATATTCTATATATCCTAGTAATTCTGTATCTACTCCAAAATATTTTCTACATACAGAACCAACTGCGTAGCCTAATTCCACATCAGTTTGCGATCTAACCATATTCATTATCAATTTTGGAGCAAACTTCATCATCTCTGCACGTATTTTTTGCCCTGCAACAGGCTCCACAATTTCGATTTGATTTATAAGATCTAAGGGTGTCTGTACCCCATTTTCGACTCTCTGATTCATAATAGAATCGATCAGTTTTTTTATATGCATTGTAGATTCAAGCGTTTTTAACTTCCTGTAGAAAGCACTTTTTATAAATCGATATACATTCTCTATCGACGTAGGTTCTGGGACCAATGTTATTATTCCAAGATCTGCTGCCAGAAAAAAATCTAAAGTGTTATAGGTAGTTCCAGCACCTAGATCAAGAATAACATGATCAGCTTCTAAATTTGAAAGTTTAGATAAGAAGCGCTGTTTTTGTGCATGTTTTAAATTAGCTATATCAAGAATGTCTTGTGCTCCACTTATCAATCCAAGATTTTTTATA
>JBAXWW010000095.1:0-6262 GCA_037128215.1 bacterium
GCCAAATGAGGCATGTCTGTGGCACAAATGTGGCACAGTTTGAAAAGTGTGCCACATATCTTCAAACACTATGTTAAACTTTATCATATTTTGTTATTTATTTAACAAAGTATTAAAAAACATCGCAGTACGCAGGGAATAACAGAAATGGAACAAGATATAGACTTTACTAAATATAGCTTTGATTTTGTAGAAGCTATCCGCAGTACAGTTAAAAATGTTTGGAAGTATATATCTAGTGCTGTAAAAGTATTTAAGAGTCACCCCATTCTTATCGTTCCTCTCATTCCAGTTTGGATTGCTTTTTCAATTGCGGCTGTTTATTTGAAAAATTTTGATTGGGAAGGAAACCTGACTCCTTGGGGTCAATTTTGTCTTCTGTTCTGGTCGGTGTTTGCCTTATATTTTTTGCTATTTATATCTTGCAGTATTAATTTAGAAATGGTTCAGCAAAGTTTTACTGGTAAAAAAATGAACCTGAAAAATGCTGTATTAGAAACTTTTAAGCGCAACATCTGGAATATTCTAATTTTAAACCTAGTTTGGACAATTCTATTTATGATTTTGTGTTTTATTGAGGGGGTGCTGGCAAAATCTAACGAGTCGGGAAAAGAAGACGACATTAGCCTTAAAGGGATTGCAACGACCCTTACAACGACAGACACTTCTTTTTCTACACAATTAATCCTCCGATTAGCAAGAATGGCTGCCTTTTTAGTCATGCCAGCTATTTGTTGGGAGAACCTTGGCTTTATATCTGCCGTAAAAAGAGGATATAAAATTTTGCGTTCTAATTTAGCCGTTTTTAGTAGTGGTTACGTCTTTATATCCATTATGACCCTTTTTGTTATGCTACCTGTTTCTGCCTTTTATGGCATTAATTCTTGGATGGTAAAACACCTTCCAGAGGTTAGCATTCCACCGACAATATGGATTTTCGTCATTATCTATACGGGACTTGCTTGGTGCTTCATTATATATTTTGAACAAATCTTTACAGCGTTGATCTATTTGTGGCACATAAAATGGGAGAAAGAAGTTAAAATAGCAAAAAAAGAAGGAACTCCAATACCAAAGTTAGCCGACGTTGAAATGCCGATAATGCTAAGAAAGTTTAAGTATGTGTTTAAAAAATTCTAAACGTTTGGCGTTCCATATTTATTTTCTGTAGTTTGACCTTTTCCTGCAAGAAGAACTATTAGAAAAATAGCACCGACGATTGGTATCATTATTATCAGCTGAAACCATCCACTGTGGTCTGTGTCATGTAACCTTCTTGATGTTAAAGCGACGCTGGGTATTAAAATGAACAAATAGTAAATAGAGAATAGTATTGATAATAGAGTGTAGTAGGCACTCTTATCATCTAAAGAGATACTAATTATAGAGAAGCAAAGAACAACGATAGCGTTTAATAATATAAACATCCAATACTCTTTTCTACTAGCCCTACCACAGAATGTTGCGTACTTTTTGAAAGCACTTAAATAGTATTTCATTAATGAACCTCCCTATTACGTTTACGTAATACTCTATATTTCTTTTTTAAAAAGGACATACAAAAATATTTAAGTTGGCACAAATATGGCACAGACAGATTCCGTGGCACACTTTAAGGCTTGAAAGGCTTACTGATGGTGCGTCCTACAGGACTCGAACCTGTGACCCCTACCACGTCAAGGTAGTGCTCTACCAACTGAGCTAAAGACGCATATTATTGAATTCTAATTAAATACTCACCTTTAAAAACATAATTAACCGGGCCAGTCAAGTACATAGATTCGCCTTTCCTAGATACTGTAGCCATTCCACCAGGCATATTTACATTAACCCTGTCATTACATAAACTCTTGTTTATAGCGACTGCAACACTTGCACAAGCACCACTTCCACAAGCCATTGTTTCGCCTGCTCCTCTTTCCCAGACCCTCATATTAATATTGTCCTTATCAATAATGTTAACAAACTCTACATTAGTTCTTTGAGGAAAATGCTCGTGATTTTCTATAAAACTACCTAGTTCCTCTATGTTTATAGATTCTATATTTTTTGTAAAAATAACAGCGTGTGGATTCCCTATATTGATAGCTGTATAAGCTATTTTCTCACCATTAAATTCAACCGATCCTTCTCTTTCCATGATCGCAGGTCCCATATTTATAGTTACTGAGTCACCTTCAACAAAGGCTCTAACTTTTCTGCTTGTTTTTTTCAGCAATATATCAAATTCATTTTTGCCTTTGGTGTAAACTCTATCATAAGCAAGTTGAGCTATACATCTCAACCCATTGCCACACATTTCAGCCTCTGTTCCATCTGAATTAAAGATACGAGTGGATATTTCTCCATTGCTAGCATTAGTAGCATCTAAAGTTATAACTCCATCACCACCTATGCCTTTATGTCTATCAGATAGCATCGGAGCCCAGGCTCTTATATCTGCAACATTAACGTTTCTATTTTCTATCATATCGATGTAAATATAATCATTACTCAGTGCTTCCATTTTTATAAAATTAAGATTCATCTTAAATCTCCCTCTTAAAATAACATTTTTGCTGATAAACAAAACATGAGGCCATTAATCTTTACATTGAACGGAGTACTCTTTCCAGTAATAGAGTCATATATCATAAGTTGCTTACCTGGTTCAAACTGTGTAGCAAAATTTTCGGAACTACCTGTTATCTTTACGTGAGAAAGACTAGTAATGTTGTAGGCAACATCAAATTCTAGAGCTAGCATCCTACTAACTTTAGTTTCTACAAATAGTCCAAGATCCCCACTTAAGCCCATACCACCGTAGGTTAAACTAGAATTTTGTATCTGAAGAGAACTAGTTTGATTCAGTCTAAGATCAATATTACCTCGGATAAGGCTGGTTCCTATATCAAGTTTAGTTCCTAATCGTATTCTGTCAGTATTATAAAAACTGTACTTTGCACCTACAAGCATTGGAATAGAATATAAATTAAACCCTATCGTGGAGTTTACAGGCTCTAATCCATAATTTATATTTCCAGTACCACTTTTTGTAGATGTCATCAAGTAACCAAGTACTCCATATAAATCAAAGTTTTTAAACAGATTTTCATAACCAAGTTCTAATCTAAAGTTAAAAAAACCACTAACTGGATTAAGACCAGATACACCTGCATTAGTAAAATCCTTCTGTATTATTGTTATATCTGGGACAGAAGCAAAGAGATAACCAAAGCTACCAGAGGCGTAAAAGGATCTTGAAGGTTCGACGTCTTTTATGGAAGCAAAATAATCTTCTTCTTTTTCTGGTATCTTTGTTGGTTCATAAAGATCTTTATTGTACGACCATAAATCAAAGCTCAATAAAAATAATATCATGATAAGAAAAAAAAATTTCATGTTCTTTTTCCTATGTTTCTCAAAATAAATCTATTGAACAAAAGTATAAACATAGGAAGTAGAACAACAGACAAAATTAGAAATAGTCTATTTGTGTTATTGCTTCCTTTAGAGTCCACCTTATCGATAGAGCCACACCCAGCTGTTCCTCCTCCAATATCAAGAGACTGTGTACTTTTTTCTGAAAAAGCATGAGAACACCCAGGAGCCCTATCAAAGGGATTATAGCTTTCACAACACTCTGCAACCTTATATGGCTCACCACTTGCAGGGTATAAACAGATCATGCCTTCGTTATCATCTGCTTTTAACGGTATTAATAGTGGGCCAGTAGCGTTTAATCTATAATACATTGTGGCAGTTCTTCTTGGATCAGTAACAGAGATACTAGGATCTTCACTGGAGTGATCCAATCCAAATAAGTGTCCTATCTCATGTGTAACTACACTTGGAAAATCGAAACAATTTGTATTTCCAGGCGTTCCCCAAATACAAAGGCCACTATCACCTAAGTGATCAAATGATTTATTTATTACTATATCAACCTCGACCATGTTGTTATCAAATTGTCTTCTAAACGTTACAGCTAGAGCTCCTGCTGGAATGTTTAGGGGAGGCTCATCAGGAGCCACCCAGTAAAATTCATTTTTGTTATTCCCGATAGCACAGTTATTTCCGCAGTCTTCAGTACTATGAACAACACTAAAACTAGCACCATCAATCATGGTCCATCTAGATAAGGCTATCATGGTCAAATCTATCCATTTATCATCCTTTAAATCTGTTGAATTTTGAGCACCCATAGTGCTAGAAAAAAGGACTGTCGCAGTTGCGTCAGACCATCTGCCCGACGATAAATTAAAGCAAAAAAGCGTATTAAGACTAGTTAAAATAATTAAAATTATGCCCATCATTAGTTAGTTTGATATCCCTGTATTTTTTTTATAAAACCTTTCAAAGTAACTTTGCCAGAGCTAGCTTGATTAACATATATCGAGTTGGCATATTCATTTTCACATGGAGATAAAATCTTGTCGCCATTAGATTCTTTTGTAACTTTTAGACAACCCTGATTAGCTCCGTATATATCATAATTATTTCCCCTCTTTTCTAAAAAGAGAGCATATTCACCATTCTGAGATAAGATAGGGAACCCTGGAACATCAAGTTTTTCTCTTCCAACCTGTCCACCGATAGTCCTTATATTTATAGTATCCGAGTTTATGTCTCCAGATTTTATGTAACCATCTGTGTTAATTTTAAAAGTATAGTTTGTATAAATCATGTTGGATGTTTTTTCATAGTTTACAGCTTCTACTTTACCATTAACTATAGATTTAGCTTCATTCACCATAACACCAGCAGGTAATTCCACCATCGTCATAGACATGGAATAAGAGATTAACGATGATAATAACAATAGAAACAACACACACCCCCAAAAAGATGTTTACCGCAAAAAATTTTAGAGGTATTTTAGGCTATTGTAAAGTAACAAGACAAGAGATTGGGAGTATTTTGACTATGTTAAAGTCAAGAATTCGACTAGATTCTTCAAAAGGCGTAGAGTTAATTTCTTGCCCATCATGTAAGCACAATCAAAATCTGTCCAACTTAGAGTGTGAAGCATGTGGAATCATCTTCTCCAAATATATGGACTATTCCCCAATCAAGACACGATTAAACAAATTCATGTCACCTAAAGAAGTCTCAGATATAAGAAAAACGCAAGAGCGATTCACAAGAATAAAACACGACGTTGAATCTAAGATAGAATTAATAGTACACTGCCATAAAGAGAACTTGTTGGACCTGGCTGCTCATCACTTAAAACAAGATAGCGATAAAACTGGAAAAAACATGATAAAAAGACTGGTCTCTAGCTCTTACAATGAATTAAAACAAAGTGCTTTTTTAAGATTCATCAACATAGTATCAAGGCCAACGATAATAATACCTTCGATACTATTACTTTTTCTTGTTATTTTGACTATCCTTCTTAGAAAGAGTGTTTACTGATATAGAGGCTGAAAATTCTATTTTTCCTTCAAAGACATCAACACTTGCGACTTTAACCTCTATTTCATCACCTAATTTATATTTTATATTTGTTTGTTTACCAGAAACAGACATCTTTGATGGATCAAAGACAAACTGATCAAAACCAAACTTTGCAAAAGGCAGATAACCCTCAACAAAAACATCTTTCAACTGTAAGAACATTCCATAATCATTCAAACCAGTTATCTCTGCTATAAAGCCCTTCCCTATCTTGTCTTCCATATAACGAGCTTGTTTTATCCTGATAATATTTCTTTCTGCTTCCATCGCATTTACTTCACCCAGACTACACACTTCTGAAATATGTTTTAAAGTATTATCATCATAGTAACTAGCTCCTTTCAACAACCTATGAACAACCAAATCAGGATATCTTCTTATTGGAGAAGTAAAATGAGTATAATCTACCAACGCCAGTGCAAAGTGACCTATGTCTTGTAGGTTAGAGTATTTTGCTTTTTTTAAACTTCTCAAAAGCATTTTGTTCAACAGCGAACGCGCAGGATTTTCTTCTATGCTCTTAAGATAAGTTGATATTTCTCCAGCTTTATCCCACGTTGGGTTAAAGGATGATTTATAAACTATAGCAACGTCTGCATAATTTTGAAGTTTTTCTAAACTTGGTTTTTCATGGATTCTAAACACACCTTTGCCAAGAGCTTTCATCTTTTTAGCAGTGTGAACGTTGGCTGCTATCATAAATTCTTCTATAAGAGAATGAGCATCAAAGGATAAACGTTTTCTGATATCCTTAATATTGCCTTTTTCATCAAGAACAATTTCTGCTTCTGGTATATCTAGAAATAAAGTTCCTCTGTTG